>NZ_JBFUKA010000089.1:0-17558 GCF_056401085.1 Nocardioides sp. P4_G4 | reverse complement strand
GTGCTCACGTGAGGATCCTCACCCCTGGCACCGACACTGTGCCAATCCCCCCGTCGGACACGGCGGTGGAGCGGTCGGTCCGGGTCCGGACACGACAGTGGCCCGGCCCCCGAGGGGACCGGGCCACGAAAGTGTCGCGCGTCTGGTGTGGTGCTACCAGACCCGGCGGCTGCTGCCGCCGATCGGCACGAAGTTGAGGATCAGGCCGACGACCAAGAGGATCGCGCCGATCGTGGTGAGGATCGGAATGCTGGCCACGAGGCCGACGATCAGAAGAATCAGGCCGAGTACGACCATGGGTGCTGCCCTCCTAAGGGGTCTCGATCTGAGACCGCCCGGTCACATTGCCCGATAACCGGACGAATTGCCAACACCCACACGGGTGAAACTAGTTCTTTCGGGTGGTGTCGCCCTGGTCGGGGCCGCTGGTCGGGTCGCTGCTGGAGGATCGCTGCTCAGGCCTGCAGGGCCTCGATCGCGTCGTGCATCGACAGCGTGCGGCGGGCCGACTCGACGTGCAGCGCCTCGATGAGCCGACCGTTGTGGGTGACCACGTGTGAGGTGCGGCCCTCCCAGGCCTCGAGGATCCCGCGCGCGGTCTCCACCGCCTGTGGGCTGGGGGCGAAGGCCTCGTTGGCCCCCTCGACCTGCCCGGGGTGGATGAGGGTCTTGCCGTCGAAGCCCATCTGCCGACCCTGCGTGCACTCGGCCAGGAAGCCGTCGGCGTCCTTCACGTCGTTGTAGACGCCGTCGAGGATGACCTTGCCGGTGGCCCGCGCCGCGAGCAGGGCGAGCGAGAGCCCGGCCAGGACGGGCTGGCGGCCGGGCACGTGCTCGGCGTACAGCTCCTTGACGAGGTCGTTGGTGCCCATCACCAGCACGGTGAGCCGGTCGGAGGCGGCCGCGATCTCCTCTGCGTGGAGCATGGCGTACGGCGTCTCCACCATCGCCCAGAGCAACGTGTGCTCGGGTGCGTCGTGGCGGGCCATCGTCTCGACGAGGGAGAGCACGGCGTCCGCGCTGTCCACCTTGGGTACGACGATCGCGTCCGGGCCCGCGGCGCACGCGGCGGCCATGTCGGCGGCGTGCCACTCGGTGTCGGCACCGTTGACCCGGATGGTCAGCTCGCGTCGGCCGTACTCACCGCTGGTGGCGGCGGCGCACGCGGCGTCGCGGGCGGCCTCCTTGGCGTCGGGGGCGACGGCGTCCTCGAGGTCGAGGATGAGTGCGTCGCAGGGCAGCGTCTTGGCCTTCTCCAGCGCCCGCTCGTTGGAGCTGGGCATGTAGAGCACGGAGCGGCGGGGACGGAAGTCGGTCGTCATCGGGTCAGTCCTCGATCGAGATGGCGTCGTACTGGGCCTTGAGCAGCGGGTCGATCGCCGCGAGCTGCTCGGCGAGCTCGACCATCACCAGGCACTGCTTGAGGGAGGCGTCGTCCTCCATCTTGCCGTCGAGCATGACGGCGCCGGTGCCGTCACCCATGGCCGCGACGACCCGGCGGGCGTGCTTGATCTCGTCGGCGCTGGGCGCGAAGACGCGGTTGGCGATCTCGATCTGCTTGGGGTGCAGGCTCCACGTGCCCACGCAGCCGAGCAGGAACGCGTTGCGGAACTGGTCCTCGCACGCGATCGTGTCGGCGATGTCGCCGAACGGCCCGTAGTAGGGGTAGATGCCGTGCATCGCGCAGGCGTCGACCATCCGCGCGATCGTGTAGTGCCACAGGTCCTGCTGGAAGATGTCGCGGTGCGCCTCCGGCTGGTCGGGGTTGGCGTCCTGCCGCACGAGGTAGCCGGGGTGGCCGCCGCCGACGCGGGTCGTCTTCATCCGGCGGTCGGCCGCGAGGTCCGCGGGGCCGAGGGACAGGCCCTGCATGCGCGGGCTGGCCCCGCAGATCTCCTCGATGTTGGCGACGCCGCGGGCGGTCTCCAGGATCGCGTGCACCAGGATCGGACGGTCCAGGCCGGCCTTGGCCTCGAGCTGGGCGAGCAGCCGGTCGACGTAGTGGATGTCCTCGGCGCCCTGCACCTTGGGGACCATGATCACGTCGAGCCTGTCGCCGATCTCGCCGACGAGCGTGGTCAGGTCGTCGAGCACCCACGGGCTGTCGAGGGCGTTGATGCGGGTCCACAGCTGGGTCGGCCCGTACTGCCCCCCGAGGTCGGCCGTCTCCTTGGCGATCCGGACGAGCCCGGCGCGGGCGGCCTCCTTGTTCTCGGCCTTGACGGCGTCCTCCAGGTTGCCCAGCAGGACGTCGACGGTGCCGACCATCTGCGGGACCTTGGCGGCCATCTTCTCGTTGGACGGGTCGAAGAAGTGGATCGCCCGGCTGGGGCGGGCCGGGATCTCGGTGACCGGGGTCGGGGCCCCGACGGCGAGCGGGCGGAAGAAGTCCTTGGCTGGGCGCATGGGGCGGAACCTACCGAAACCCGGTGACCACGGGGTATGACGTACTCCACTCGGACGCCCTCAGCGCCGCCGGCCGAACCACCGCCGCCGGCCCGGCTCCGGCTGCTGGGCGGCCAGCGCGGCCCGCTGGGCCTCGATCCGCGTCGTACGACGACCGTGCCAGGCCTCGACCTCGGCCTCGACGTCACGCTCGGGAGTGATCACCGGGGGACCGCCGAGCAGCTGCATCCTGGCCCGGCGGACGCGTGCGTTGAAGCCCTCGAGCTCCTCGCGCACCTCGGACTCGGCGGTGATGCGGTCCAGGTGCTGCTCCAGCTCGGCGTCCTCCTTGCGCAGCTCGAGCGCCGGCGGCAGGACGCTGATCTGCTCGCGCTCGACGAGCCTCTTGACCCACCAGTCGGGGTCGTGGTCGCTGCCCAGACCCTCCAACGGCTTGCCCGCGCCGGGCAGGTCGTCGAAGTCCCCGCGCTCGAAGGCGATCCGCAGCTGCTGCTCGACCCACTGCCCCTGGTGCTGGATCCTGGCCGCGGCCGCGGACTGTCCCGTGCGGTCGTCGCGGGCCTGCTCGTGCGGGCGGGTGTCGTCGTTGTGGTCCTGGTCGGTCATCCGGTCACCTCCGAGGCCCCCAGCGTAGGTCGCGGACCGCTGAGGCCGAAGGGGTCCGGACGAGGGGTGGTCGGGCGCGGACCCCGGTGCGACACTCGGGTGATGAGCACGCTCCGCACCGAGCGGATCGACAAGCGGGTCCGGGGCCGGCTGGGCGACACCCTGGTCGTCGAGACCGACGACCCGCTGCTGGTCTGGCAGCCCGGGTTCCCACCGGTCTACGGGTTCGCCCTCGACGAGGTGGCCGCCGGAGCGCTGCGGCCGGCGAGCGGGACGTCGTACGACGGGTCCTTCTTCTTCCGGCCGCACCTGCCGGTGGCGCAGTGGTACGACGTGGTGGCTGGGGACGAGGTCGTCGTGTGCGGGGCGTGGACGCTGGAGGACCTCCCCGACCGGGTGCTGCTGACCTGGGAGCCCGGTCGGCTGACGTGGACCGAGGAGGACGAGTGGGTCGCCGGGCACCCGCGCGACCCGCACAAGCGGGTCGAGACCCTGCGGAGCTCGCGCCACGTCGAGGTGCTGGTCGGGGAGACGGTGGTGGCGACGAGCGACCGCCCGGTGCTGTTGCTGGAGACCGACCTGCCGACGCGCTACTACCTGCCGCGCGAGGACGTCCGCCTCGACCTGCTCAGGCCGACCGACAACGTCTCGGCCTGTCCCTACAAGGGGACCGCCCACGCCTACTGGACCTTCGCCGGGCCACCGGAGCTGCGCAACGTCGCGTGGTCCTATGCGGCACCGTTCCCGGCCGTCGAAGCCGTCCGCGACCGGATCTGCTTCTACAACGAGCTCGTCGACCTGCGGGTGGACGGCGTGCTGCTGGAGCGGCCGGAGTCACCGTTCACGAGGGTGGAGCACCGCCCGGGCGGGGTCTGAGCCGAGCTCGCTCGCTGCGGCGGGGCACTCGTCCGTAGGCTCCGCCGCATGGCTCATCCCGTGGCTTCCGTGCTCTCCGTCAATGTCGGCTCGCCCTCCCCGCGCAGTGGCAAGAAGACGCCGACCGGGATCGGCAAGGTCCCGGTCGACCGCATCGAGGTCGCGGACCCCGGCCCCAAGCGGCGCGGGCCCGACGGCGAGGGCTTCTCCGGCGTGGCCGGCGACTTCGTCGGCAGCGGCCGACACCACGGCGGCACCGACCAGGCGGTCTACGCGGTCGCCCGCGAGGAGCTCGACCACTGGGAGCGCGAGCTCGGGCGCGAGCTGCCGGACGGGATGTTCGGCGAGAACCTCACGACCACCGGGATCGACGTCGACGCCTCCGAGTACGGCGACGTATGGACCGTCGGCGACGCGGTGCTGCGGGTCAGCGCCCCGCGCGTCCCGTGCGCGACCTTCGCCCTGCGGATGGGGGAGCGGGCGTGGGTGCGGCGCTTCGCCGAGCGGGGTCGGGCCGGCACCTACCTCGCCGTCCTGTCGCCGGGCACGATCCGGCCCGGCGACACCATCACGGTCCGGCGCTCCGGGTCGGGCCTGCCGATCCCGCTGCTCCTGGCCGCCTGGATGGGCGACCCGGACGCGGCCGGCGAGGCGCTCGGGCACGAGGACCTGGACGACGAGAGCCGGGGTCACTTCACCCGGTTGCTCGCCCGCCGGGGGTGACCGGCGACGGCTTTCGGGGTAGTCCGTGACGAAGGGACCCCGGATCGGCGCGTGGAGGGGTCCGATCGTCACGGACTACCGCGAGGGAGCGGCGTACGACGCTCAGTTCAGGATGCGCATCGAGGACGGCACGCCGCCCCCGCGCTGGACCTCCTCGACGAGCTCCTGGAGCGCGGTGAGGGCCACGTTCTGCGAGAGCGGGCCGTGGGAGACGCGCGCGACGCCCAGCTCCTGCTGACGGGCCAGCGACGGGGTGCCGGGGATGGCGATGGTCGTCAGCCGCTGCGGGCCGAAGGCGTCGACCAGGGTGACGATCTCCTCCTCGGTGAGGATCGCCGGCACGAAGACGACCGGGGCACCGGCGTCGAGGAAGGCCTTGCCGCGCTCGACCGCCTCGGCGAGGACCTCGGCCCGGTCCCGGTCGCGACCGAGGTGGAACGCGTCGGTGCGCGCGTTCAGCACGAAGTCGGGAACGCCCTCGGCGGCGGCGGCCTTCATCACGGCCTCGACCTGCGCGGCGGCCTCGGCCAGCGGCTTCATCTGGTCCTCGAGGTTGGCACCGACGATGCCCACGCCGATCGCGCGGCGGACGGTGCCGGCGGCGTCGCCGTACCCGCCCTCGAGGTCGGCGCTGACGGGCAGGTCCGTCGCCTCGACGATCCGGCGGCACATGTCCAGCATCTCCTCGACCGGGATGACCTCCCCGTCGGGGTAGCCGAGGGTGGCGGCGATCGAGTGGCTGGCCGTGGCCAGCGCCTTCGTGCCGGGCACGTCGGCGACGGTCTTGGCGCTGATGGCGTCCCAGACGTTGACGACGGTCAACAGCTCCGGGGCCCGGTGCAGGGCGAGCAGGTCGGTGGCGCGAGCGGAAGTGGTCATGCCTCGCTCAAGCCCGGTCCGGCGGGACCTATTCCCGTCGCGGCGCGCCGTCGCCGCACGCTCAGTGCTCGCTGAACGCCGACTTCGGTACGGCGACCAGCGCGAGCGCCGCGCACAGGGCGGCGATCGAGCAGACGGCCCACACCGTGAGGTAGCCGGCCAGCGGCGCGTGCCCGGCGGTCGGACCGTCCAGCGAGCCGGTGGAGGCGAGCGCGATGGCGAAGATCGAGGAGGCGATCGCCCCGCCGACGGTCTTGGTCGCGTTCGTCATCCCGGTGGCGAACCCGGTGCGGTCGGCGGGCGCCGCCGCGGCCGCCGCCGCGGGCAGGGCCGCGACCAGGGCCCCCGACCCGATCCCGGCGACGCCCATGTTGACGAGCGCCTGGGTGGTCGTGTCGTGGAAGGGGATCCACAGGGCGTAGCCGATCGCCACGAGCACCGACGAGGCGATCAGGGCGCGGCGGGCGGTGAGGAGCCGCGACGTGAGCGGCAGGGTGAAGGCGCCGACGGCGAGGCTGACGACGTACACGCCGATCAGGGTCGACACGAAGGCCGCGTCGGCGCCGAGCCCGTAGCCCACCACGTCGGGGTCGGTCCGGGCGAAGGTCGACAGCGGGATCTGCGCCCCCAGCACGGACATGCCGAAGAGGAAGGCCGTCAGCTGGACCGGCCACTGCGCGCGGGTGGCCATCAGGTCCACGTCGACGAGGGGTTCGTCGATCCGACGCTCGGCGCGCACGAACGGCACCACCAGCGCGACCGCGGCGACGACCAGCAGCCAGGCGAGCACCGAGGACGGGCCCTGGAGGCGGATGACGATGAGTCCCGCCATGAGCGTGCCGAGCACGGCCGTGATGAGGCCGAAGCCCACCCAGTCGATGCCACCGGTCGCACGACCAGGGACGTCCTCGATCCCGAACCAGATCACCACGAAGCAGACCGTCACCACGATCGCGGGCAGCATCAGCAGCACGGTCATCGACGTCGACTCGACCAGGGCCCCCGAGGTGAGGGCGCCGACGATCACGGCCAGCTCCAACGCCCCGACGAGGATCGCCGCGCCCCGCCGGGTGAGCAGCGCCTGACGTCCCGTGCCCGCCGTACGCCGATGGATGATCGCGATCTCCAGGGGCAGCCACACGACGTACGCCCCCTGGATCGCCCACCCGATGAGGAACGTGGTGAAGGACGGCGCGAAGGCCAGGATCCACGACCCGAGCGCGGTGACCGCGGTCGACAGGAGCAGCACGTTGCGGTGGCCCCACAGGTCGCCGAGCCGCGCCAGCAGCGGCACGCACAGCGCCGACACGATGAGCTGCGCGGCCTCGAACCAGTTCACGTCGGCGTCGAGGATCCCGAGGTGGACCGCGATGTCGCTGAAGATCGGCGTGTAGTAGCCCTGCAGGATCCCGCTGGCGATCTCGACGCAGACGAGGAAGCCGACGATCCGGACCAGGTGCGGCGCGACGCGACCGGTGCCGGTGGTCGCGGACGACGAGGTGGTGGTCATGCGGGGAGCCTCTCGATGAGCGTGCGGTACCAGCGGACCCCGTCGACGAGCGCCGAGACCCCGAGGTGCTCGTCGTAGGAGTGGATGGCCTGGCGCTGGGCCTTGGTCATCCGGAAGGGCGCGAAGCGGTAGACCCGCTCGCAGATCTCGGTGAAGTGCCGCGAGTCGGTGGCGGCCATCATCACGTACGGCGTGGGCACGGCGTCGTGGAACACCTCGCCGATGCACGACTCGATCAGCTCGAACGCCTCGTCCATCGGGGAGACCGGGGACGGCTCACCCGCCTCGACCACGTCGATGCGGATGCTGTCGTCCTTGACGGCCGCGCGCAGGTGGTCGACGACCCCGGCGACCGTGTCGCCCACCATCACCCGCACGTTGAGACCGGCGCGGGCCGTCGAGGCGATCACGTTGAGCGCCGGGCTGCCGCTCAGCGTCGTGGCGGCGACCGTCGTCCTGGTCATCGCGGCCGCCTCCGGCCCCGCGGCGAGCAGCACGCGGGTGATGGCCGGGGCGATCCGGTCGGCGCGGGAGAGCAGCGGCCGCACGGGCAACGGCAGGTGGGGGGCGATCCTGCGCATGAGCTCCAGGGTCGGCGCCGGCGCGGAGGCAGGGAACGGCGACTTCTCGACGCGCAGGATCGCGCGGGCGATGCGCGTGGTCGGGCCGTTGCGCGACGGTGTGGACGCGTGACCGCCGCGGCCCTCGGCGACCAGCTCGACGCTGGTGGTGCCCTTCTCGGTCACCCCGATGACGCCGAGCGGCGGCTTCACGCCGGGGAACGCCTCGTGCGCGATGGCGCCGCCCTCGTCGACGACGAACCACGGCCTCACGCCCGCGGTCCGGAGGTGGTCGACGGCCTCGATCGCCGCCGTACCGCTGATCTCCTCGTCGCAGCCGAAGGACAGCCACACGTCCTGGGCCGGCACGTGGCCGGCCTCGAGGAGCAGCTCGACCGCCTCGCAGATCGCGACGACGCAGCCCTTGTCGTCGAGGGTGCCGCGCCCCCAGATCGCCGGCCCGGTCGGGGAGTCGGCGATCTCGGCGCTGAAGGGCGGGTGCTGCCAGGGCGCGTCCTCGTCGATCGGTACGACGTCGAGGTGGGCCATGAGCACGACCGGCCTCTCGGCGCTCGCCCCCGACCAGTGCAGCAGCAGCCCGTGGCTGCCGACCCGGGTCAGCCCGAGCCCGGCGTGCACCCGTGGGAACTGGGTCGCCAGCTCCGTCAGCAGGTGGTCGAAGGCGTCGGTGTCGACGAGGGCCGGGTCCCGGTCCGAGACCGTCGGGATCCGGACCAGGGCCTGCAGCTTGGCGACGACGCGGTCGTGGCTGGGGTCGGTCATGGCCCGCAACCTAGTGCGGATCGCAGGGCAGTTGGGGACGATCTGGTGGGTTCGACGGCCGGATCGCCGACCACCTCGTCCCCAGCTACGCCGCGGTGCGGGGGAAGCGGTCCGGGCTCAGTCGTCGGCCACGTCGATCAGCACCTTGCCGACCGTGCCGTCCTCGACGGCGGCGTGCGCCGCGGCCGTCTGCTCCAGCGGGTAGTGGTGCACCGGGAGGCCGTGCTCGTCGCCCACCCCGAAGGCCCCGTCGGCGAGGGCGGCGGTGATGTCCTCGGCCGCGGCGCGCAACGCCGCCTGGCCGACGGTGTAGAGCAGCACCCACTGGAAGCGCGCGTTGGTGGAGAACGTCTCGCGCACGCTGAGGGGGACCTCGTCGCCGCCGTTGTTGGCGTAGATCGCGATGGTCGCGCGGGGTCGGATCACCTGGAGGTTGAGTCGCAGGTTCTGGGCCGGTGCCACCTCGACGACGATGTCGACGCCGTCCSGGGCCAGGTCCCGGATCGCCGCGACGGTGTCGCCCTCGCGGTAGTTCACGGTGTGCTGGGCGCCGGCGGCCTTCGCCAGGGCGGCCTTGTCGTCGCCGCTCACGGTGCTGATCACGTCCGCGCCGGCCCACCGGGCGAGCTGGATGGCGGCGTTGCCGACGGCACCGGCCCCGCCCGCGACCAGCACGGTCCGCCCCGCCAGCGCGCCGGGCGCCAGTCGGTCGGGACCGTCCTCGGAGGTGGTCAGCGCGCGGTGGGCGGTGACCGCGGGGACGCCGAGCGAGGCGCCCACGTCGTACGACGCGCTGTCCGGGAGCGTGGTGACGTGCGCGACGGGCAGCACGACCTGCTCCTGCGCCGTGCCGCCGGGGCGGGTGTGCTGGGCCAGCATCGTCCAGACCCGGTCCCCGACCGCGAGGCCGGCGACCTCGGGTCCGACGGCGTCGATCACGCCGGCACCGTCCTGGCCGGGCACGATCTCGGGGAAGGCGAGCTCGCCCATGCCGCCGGCGCGGAACTTCCAGTCAGTGGGGTTCACTCCGGCGCGGACGATCCGCACCCGGACCTCGCCCGGGCCGGGCTCCGCCGCGTCCCGCTCGACCAGGTCGAGCACGGACGAGTCGCCGCTCTCGGTGTAGACCACAGCACGCATCAGGGGTTCCCTTCGTCGAGGATCGCTTCCAGCGGGGACAACACGGGCGGGGGGCGCTCTATGCCCCTGACGTGTGCTTGGACGCACGACCGGCGCGCACCCGCGGGGGTGCGCGCCGGCTCGGTGGGCCGATCAGCCGTCAGAGCGCCGGGTAGTCGGTGTAGCCCTCGGCGCCGCCGCCGTAGAAGGTGGCCTGGTCGGGTTCGTTGAGCGCGGCCCCGGTGCGCCAGCGCTCGGCGAGGTCGGGGTTGGCCAGGAACTCGCGGCCGACGGCGACCAGGTCGCCGAGGTCCTCGTCGATGATCGCCTCGACGTCCGCGAGGTCAGTGACGCTGGCGAAGCCGGAGTTGAGCATCACCGGACCGCCGAAGCGGGTGCGCAGGTCCGCGACGATCTGGCTGCGCGGGTCGGCGAGGATGCTGAGGTAGGCCAGGCCGAGGTCCTTGATGCCGTCGACGAGGATCTCGTACGTCGCCGTGGTGAACGCCTCGTCCTCCTCCAGCACGCCCTGGATGTTGTGGGCGGGGGAGATGCGGATGCCGACCTTCTCGGCGCCGATCGCCTCGGCGACGGCCCGGGTGACCTCGATGGCGAAGCGGGCGTGGGCCTCGGGGGTGCCGCCGTACCCGTCGGTGCGGGTGTTGGAGGACTGGCCGAGGAACTGGTGGATCAGGTAGCCGTTGGCGGCGTGCACCTCGACCCCGTCCAGGCCGGCCTCGACCGCGTTGCGGGCGGCGGTGACGAACTCCTCGACGACGCCGGGGATCTCGTCGGTCTCGAGCGCGCGGGGGGTCGGCATGTCGACCTGGCCCTGTGCGGTGACCATCTTTCCGTCGGCGGGGAGGGCGCTCGGGGCGACGCTCTCGAGACCACCCTTGTTGTCCGGGTGCGCCACGCGGCCGACGTGCATCAGCTGGGCGACGATGTGACCACCGTCGGCGTGGACCGCGTCGGCGACCTTGCGCCAGCCGGCGACCTGCTCGGCGCTGTGGAAGCCCGGGGTGTCGAGGTAGCCCTGGCCGACGGCACTGGGCTGCGAGCCCTCGGTGATGATCAGCCCGGCACCCGCACGCTGCCCGTAGTACTCGGCGTTCAGGTCACCGGGGACGGTGCCCTTGGCGCGGTTGCGGGTCAGGGGCGCCATCACGAAGCGTTGCGGGAGCTTCCAGTCGCCGACGACGATCGGTTCGAATGCCTTGGACACAGGGGTGACCTCTTTCGGGGAAAGACGTTGTTGATCGTTCATCCGGTCCAAGGACCGAGGGCGCCGAAGGATTCCCCGCTGTGGCCCAGGTCACCCGGGGTCGGGCGCCCGTCACCAGCGGCCGCGGTGCACCACGTCGGTACGCCGCTCGCGCCGGGCCGCAGATCCCCCCGAGCCCGTGGACGCGGTGCGGTGGCCCACGGTGATGGCCCCGACGGGCGTGTGGTCGCCCGGCACCCCGAAGGCCTCCCGGAAGCGGTCCACGTGCTCGCCCGGGATCCCGAAGAAGCAGGCGCCGAGTCCCTCGTCCACCGCCGTCTGGAGGATCAGCAGGGCGGCCATCCCGGTGTCGACGTGCCAGTAGGGGACCGGCCAGCGGGCCTCGTCGCGGTCGATCCAGCCCTTGTCGGGCTCGGCGTAGCGGTCGAGGTAGGCGTTCTTGTGGGCGAGCGGCACGATCACCACCGGGGCGGTACGCATGCCGTCGAGCCAGGGGTTGGGCTTCGGGAGGGGCGCCGGGGCGCCCTCCTCGACCATCGGTGGTGGCGCGCCGGTGGCGACCCAGAACCGGGCGACGTCGTCGGGGGTGTCCAGCACGAGGAAGGCGAAGCCCTGGCTGAAGCCGGCGCTGGGACCGCGCGTGGCGTTGGCGAGCAGGCGGTCGAGGGCCTCGGGGGCCACCGGCCGGTCGGCGTACCGGCGGACCATGCGGCGTCGGCGTACGACGTCTTGGAACTCCATGCCCCGACTGTGGCACGCTCCCACCATGGGAGAGCCGGTAGTCGCACCGCTGGTCGAGGTCGACCAGTCCGGGCACGCGGAGCGCGCGTGGGTCGTCGAGGCGATCCGGCGGCTCAAGGCCGACCAGACCCGCTCGGCCGACACCCACCTGCACGCCGTGCGGATGCCGGCTTTCGACGACGTCGACCTGTACCTCAAGGACGAGTCGACCCACCCGACCGGCTCGCTCAAGCACCGGCTGGCGCGCTCGCTGTTCCTCTACGGCCTGTGCAGCGGGCTGATCCAGGAGGGCACCCACGTCGTCGAGGCCTCGTCCGGCTCCACGGCGGTGAGCGAGGCGTTCTTCGCCCGGCTGCTCGGGCTGCCGTTCACGGCGGTCATGGCGCGCACGACGTCACCGACCAAGATCGCGCTGATCGAGCGCGAGGGCGGGTCCTGCGTGCTGGTCGACGACCCCGCCTCGGTGTACGACGTGGCGCGCGGGCTCGCGGAGGAGTCCGGCGGGCACTACCTCGACCAGTTCACCTACGCCGAGCGCGCCACCGACTGGCGCGGCAACAACAACATCGCCGAGTCGATCTTCGACCAGCTGGCCATGGAGCGCTTCTCGTCGCCGGCCTGGGTGGTCGTGGGCGCCGGCACCGGCGGCACGTCGGCGACGATCGGGCGCTACGTCCGCTACCGCGGGCTCGACACCCGGATGTGCGTCGTGGACCCGGAGAACTCCGCCTTCCTCGCCGCCTTCCGCGACCCGACCTGTGGGGAGACGACGTGCGGCTCGCGCATCGAGGGCATCGGTCGCCCGCGCGCCGAGCCGTCCTTCCTGCCCGACCTGGTCGACCGGATGGTGCGGGTGCCGGACGCCGCGTCGGTCGCGGCAGCGCACTTCCTGCGGTCACGCACCGGCCAGCTCGCCGGGCCCTCGACGGGCACCGCGCTGTACGCCGCCACCAAGCTGGCCTGCGACATGAGGGCCGCCGGGGAGTCCGGCTCGATCGTCACGCTGCTCTGTGACGACGGGGTCCGCTACCTCGACACCTACTTCTCCGCCTCCTGGGTCGCGACGCAGGGCTGGGACCTCGCGCCGTACCTCGCCGTGCTCGCCCGCGCCTGGGACGACGGGGTCTGGACGGGCTGAGGCGTCTGGGATACGAGACGCCCGCCCGGCGCGCGGCGTTGACCGCGGAGCCGTCGGAGGGTGGGATCGACCCATGACGTTCGAGGGCATGTGGCGCGACCTGGCCCCGGTCGGCCGGTCCGCGTCGTCGGGGGGCTACTTCCGCCAGCCGTGGACGAGTGCCGAGTCGGAGCTGCGCGCGTGGTTCACCGAGGCCGCGCTGGCTCGCGGCCTCGAGCTGGAGACCGACGCGATGGGCAACCAGGTGGCGTGGTGGCACCCTCCCGGGGCGGCGTCGGTCGGGGTAGTCCGTGACGAACGGACCCCGGGATCGGCTCCCGAGGCGGCCGAACGTCACGGACTACCCCCGCAGCAGGCGATCCTCACCGGGTCGCACCTCGACTCGGTCCTCGACGGAGGGGCCTACGACGGCCCCCTCGGCGTGGTCTCGGCGCTCGCGGCCGTGGACCTGATGCGGGAGCGGGGCGTCGTACCGTCCCGGCCGATCGGCGTCTCGGTCTTCACCGAGGAGGAAGGATCGCGGTTCGGGCTGGCCTGCCTCGGCTCGCGGCTGGTGACCGGCGCGACCCGCTGGGCCGATGCCCGGGAGCGCCGCGACCGCGACGGCGTCGTGCTGCCCGACGCACTGGCCGCGTCCGGGCTCGACGTGGCGGCGCTCGAGGACGGGGACGGTCTCCTCGACCTCTCCGGGGTCGGGTGCTTCGTCGAGCTGCACGTGGAGCAGGGCCGCGACCTCGTCGACCGCGACGTCGCCGTCGGCGTGGCCAGTGAGATCTGGCCGCACGGTCGCTACCGCTTCGACTTCACCGGCGAGGCCAACCACGCCGGGACGACCCGGATGGAGGACCGCCGGGACCCGATGCTGACCTACGCGATGACGGCGCTGGCCGCCAACAAGCAGGCCCGGCTGTCCGGGCAGCGGGCGACCTTCGGCCGTCTCGAGGTCGCACCCAACGGCACCAACGCCGTGCCGTCGCGGGTCACCGCCTGGCTCGACGCCCGGTGCGAGTCCGACGAGGCGCTCGCCGACCTGGTGGCCGCGATCGAGCGGCAGGGCTCCGAGCGGGCCGGGCGCGACGGCACCGGGCTGGTGGTCATGCCCGAGTCGGTGTCGGGGCGGGTGGCCTTCGACGCCGAGCTCGCCTCCCGGCTGTCGGGGGTGGGCGGCTGGCCCGTCATCCCGACCCAGGCGGGCCACGACGCGGGCATCCTGTCGATGGCCGGCATCCCGAGTGCGATGCTCTTCGTGCGGAACCCGACGGGGGTGTCGCACTCACCTGACGAGCTCGCCGAGACCGCCGACTGCCTGACCGGGGTCGAGGCACTGGCCGACACCCTCACGGAGCTGGCGCGATGACCACGACCACCTACCTGCTGGAGCACGCCTGGGTCGGCGAGCGCGTCGAGGCGGGGGTGGTGGTCGACGTGGAGGACGGGGTCATCAGCGCGGTCACGCTGCGCGACCGGTCCCCGATCCCGGGATCCGAGCCCCGACCGCTCCAGCCCGACCACGTGCTCCTCGGCCTGACCATCCCGGGCCTGGCCAACTGCCACAGCCACGCCTTCCACCGCGCTCTGCGCGGTCGCACCCAGCGCGGTCGCGGCACGTTCTGGACCTGGCGCGACCAGATGTACGTCGTCGCCGGCCGACTCGACCCGGACACCTACTTCGACCTCGCCCGAGCCACGTACCGCGAGATGGTCGCCGCGGGGATCACCGCGGTGGGCGAGTTCCACTACCTGCACCACCAGCAGGACGGGACGCCGTACGCCGACCCCAACGCCATGGGCCACGCGCTCCTCGAGGCGGCCCGCGAGGCCGGCATCCGGATCACCCTGCTGGACACGCTCTACCTCTCCAGCGGCTTCGGGAAGCCGCCGCACGGCGTGCAGGTCCGCTACAGCGACGGCACCGCCCAGGCCTGGGCCGACCGGGTGGAGGCGATCGACGCCGGTCCGGAGGCCCGTGTCGGCGCCGCCCTGCACTCGGTGCGCGCGGTCCCGCGCGACGCGCTCGAGCACGTCGCCCGCACCGACCACGACGTGCTGCACCTGCACCTGTCCGAGCAGGTCGCGGAGAACGACGCGTGCCAGGAGGCGTACGGCGTCAGCCCGACCCGACTCCTCGCCGCCCACGGCCTGTTGAGGCCGACCACCACGCTCGTCCACGCCACCCACCTGGCGCCCGCCGACATCGCCCTCATCGGCGAGGCGCATGCCTACGTCGACTTCTGTCCCACCACCGAGCGCGACCTCGGCGACGGCGTCGGCCCGAGTCGCCACCTCGCCGAGGCCGGCGCCCGGCTCACCCTCGGCTCGGACAGCCACGCCGTGATCGACCTCTTCGAGGAGATGCGCGCCGTCGAGCTCGACGAACGGCTGGCCACCATGCGGCGCGGTCACTGGTCGGCGGCCGAGCTGCTCGCCGCCGCCACCACCACCGGCCACGCCAGCCTCGGCTGGAGCGACGCCGGGTCCATCGCGGTCGGCCAGCGGGCGGACCTGGTCACCCTCGACCTGGCCTCGCCACGCACGGCCGGCGCGGGCACAGACGAGCACGCGGTGGTCTTCGCCGCGAGCGCCGGCGACGTGCTCCAGGTGATCGCGGACGGCCACCTCGTGCACACCCGTGACCAGGTCGGCGAGATCGGGCGCGAGCTCGACCGGGTGATCCGGACGGTGCACGGATGAGCGTCCTGATCACCGGCATCGGCGAGCTCACCACCAACGACCCCACGCGGGAGGGACTGCTCGGGCTCGTCGAGGACGCCGCCGTCGTCGTCGAGGGCAGCACCGTCGCGTGGGTCGGTCCGGCAGCCGAGGCGCCGGCGGCCGACACGGCGTACGACGCGGGCGGGCGCGCCGTCGTGCCCGGCTTCGTGGACAGCCACAGCCACCTGGTGTTCGCGGGCGACCGGGCGCAGGAGTTCGCGGCCCGGATGACCGGGGAGCCCTACTCCGCGGGCGGCATCCGGACCACCGTCGCTGCCACCCGCGCGGCCACCGACGAACAGCTCACCTCACACGTCGCCCGGCTCGTCGCCGAGATGCGGGCCCAGGGCACCACCACCATCGAGATCAAGAGTGGATACGGACTCTCCGTCCACGACGAGGCGCGATCGCTCGCCGTGGCGCGCCAGTTCACGGACGAGACGACCTTCCTCGGTGCCCACGTCGTGCCGGCGGACACCACCCCCGCCGACTACGTCGATCTGGTCACCGGCCCGATGCTGGCAGCCGCGGCGCCCCATGCGCGCTGGATCGACGTCTTCTGCGAGGACGGCGCCTTCGACGTCGACCAGGCACGCACGATCCTGGCAGCGGGCACCGACAACGGCCTGCGTGGCCGCCTGCACGCCAACCAGCTCACCTACGGCGGCGGCGTACGGCTCGCCGCCGAGCTCGGCCTCGTCGCCGTCGACCACTGCACCTACCTGTCCGACGAGGACGTCAGCGCCCTCGCCGACTCCGGCACCATCGCCACGCTGCTGCCGGGGGTCGAGTTCTCCACCCGGCACCCGTACGTCGACGCACGCCGGCTCCTCGACGCCGGCGTCCGGGTCGCGCTGGCCAGCGACTGCAACCCGGGCTCGTGCTTCACCTCGTCGATGGCGTTCTGCATCGCGGTGGCCGTGCGTGACCTGGGCATGAGTCCCGCTGAGGCGCTGCACGCCGCGACCGCCACGGGTGCCGCCGCCCTCGACCGGGACGACGTCGGCGTCCTGGCCGTCGGCAGGCCGGCCGACCTCGTGCTGCTCGAGGCCCCGTCGTACGTCCATCTCGCCTACCGCCCCGGCGTACCCCTGGTGGCCGGGGTCTGGCAGGGCGGGCGGCCGGTCGCGCCGCGCGTCCTGGGCTGACGGCACGGCGGGAACGAGGCAGGCGTTCGGGACGTGGCGTGAGCACGGTCTCGTTCCCCAGTGGCGGCCCGCGGCCCCACCCGCCCCACCCCGGTGCAACTGGCGGCGCGCGACAGGTCGACGGCGATTCCAGATGTCGTACGCCGCCAGTTGGCTGCTCCGGGGCCACCCCAGCCCAGTCGGCCCCCGAGTGGGGAACGAGACCGGCCTTCACGCGACGTCGTACGCCGGTCTCGTTCCCCAGCGACGGCCCGCGGCGCCGCCCGCCCCACCCCCGGTCGCAACTGGCGGCGGCCGCCCCACCCCCGGGCGCAACTGGCGGCGGGCGACAGGTCGACGGCGATTTCCGATGTCGTACGCCGCCAGTCGGGCCGCCGATGTCGGGCCGCCGATCACGGGCTGCCGGGCCAGGTCGACCKGGCCCGCGGCGCGAGGAGGGCAACCTCAGGCCGCGCCGAGCGCCGTGAACGCCACCGCGGTGGCCAGCCGCACCGGGTCGCCGGCCGCGGCGAGCCGGGCGTCGCGCAGCGCCTCGTCGAGGCGCAGACCCGCCACCAGGCCGGTGTGGACGTCGAGCATCACCAGCACGGTGGCGGCGTCGTCGACGTCGGCGATGGAGGCGACCACCCCGGCCGTCCCCTGACCCAGCAGCGCCGCTGCGAAGCCGATCACGTCGTGGCCCCCGACCTGCGCGACAACCCCCGACCGACAGGCGGGCAGCACGATCCGGTGCGGCGGGTGGTCGAGGCGGTGGACGTCGTCGACGGTCATCGCCCCGTCGGCGAGGTGCAGGCTCGAGAACATCGGCGTCTCGGCACGGAAGGACCCGTGCGCGGCGATGTGTCCCAGGGCCGCCCCGTCGAGGGCGGCCAGCGCGGACGCGACCGTCGCCCGGCCCGCGTCGAGCAGGGCCGCTCCGGGGTGCATGCGTACGACGGGGGCGACCTCGCCGCCGCCGGTCGGCAGGTCCGGGCCGACCACGAAGACCGCGCGCGAGGAGCGGGGGCGTGCCGCGTGCGCGCGCACCCACGCGGTCGCCGACGGGGTCAGCGCCACCGGCCGGTCGTGCAGGGCCGGCACCAGCCCCCACGGTGCGGCGAGGAGCGCGGCCGGCGGCGAGACGACCACGGAC
>NZ_JBFUKA010000088.1:0-17675 GCF_056401085.1 Nocardioides sp. P4_G4 | reverse complement strand
AGGGGGTCGTCGGCGTTGAGCACGGCGGTGCCGTCGCTCGGCAGGGCCTCGACGATCTCGCCCTTGGCCTGCGCGATGGCCTCACGGCTGCCGAACTCGCCGATGTGGGCCGTGCCGACGTTGAGGACGGCCGCGACCCGGGGCGGGGCGATGGTGCACAGGTAGCCGACATGCCCCACGCCACGGGCGCCCATCTCGACGACGAGGAAGCGGGTCTCCTCGGTGGCGCGCAGGACGGTGAGCGGCACGCCGATCTCGTTGTTGAAGTTGCCCCGGGTCGCCACCGTGGGGCCGGCGGCCTCCAGCACGTGGGCGAGGTAGTCCTTGGTGCCGGTCTTGCCCTGGCTGCCGGTCAGGGCGAGCACGGTGGTGTCGGGGAGCCGGTCCACGACGTGGCGGGCCAGCACCCCGACCGCGTGGACCACGTCGTCGACCACGACGGTGGGAGCCTCGGTCGGTCGGCTGCCCAGGACGGCAGCGGCGCCGGCCGCGAGCGCCGTACGGGCGTAGTCGTGGCCGTCGACGTGCTCACCGTCCACGGCGACGAACRGGCCCCCGGGCTCGGGGGTGCGGGTGTCGACGAAGGCGCTGCCGGTGATGGYGGCCTCGCCGTGGGCGACGCCGCCCACGACGTCGGCGACCTCGGCCAGGGTCATCTCGATCATCGGCGGACCTTCCTGATCTCCTCGGCGGCGACCACGCGGTCGTCGAACGGGTGCACCTCGCCGTGCACCTCCTGGCCCGCCTCGTGGCCCTTGCCGGCGACCAGCACGACGTCGCCCGGTCGGGCACGGCCCACGGCGTGGCGGATGGCCGCACGCCGGTCACCGATCTCGACCACCTCGGCCCGTCCCCGCGTCGTGCCCGCGACGAGGGCAGCGCGGATCGCGGCCGGGTCCTCGGAGCGGGGGTTGTCGTCGGTGACGACGAGGACGTCGGCGAGCCGGGCAGCGATCTCGCCCATGATCGGTCGCTTGCCGGGGTCGCGGTCGCCGCCCGCGCCGAGGACCATGATGACCTGCCCGTCGGTGAGGGGGCGCAGGGTCGTGAGGACCGCCTCCACGGCGTCGGGCTTGTGCGCGAAGTCGACGAGCACGGTGAAGTCCTGGCCGGCGTCGATCCGCTCCAGGCGGCCCGGCACTCCCCCACCCTCGGCGATGCCGCGGGCGACCTCGTGCGGGTCGAGTCCGGCCAGGGCCGCGGAGGCGATGGCCGCCAGCGCGTTGGAGACGTTGAAGCCACCCGGCACCGGCACTCCCGCGTCGACCCGCAGGCCGCCCGGCCCCTCGACGGTGAAGCGGGCACCGTCACCGGTCAGCTCGACGTCGACGGCTCGCCAGTCGGCATCCCGCCCGCCGGTGGAGAAGGTCTGCATCGAGATGGTGGCGCGGTCCAGCAGGAGGCGGCCGTGCTCGTCGTCGACATTGGTCAGTCCCCGTCGCGCGCGCTCGGGGGTGAAGAGCGACGCCTTCGCGGCGAAGTAGTCCTCCACGTCGGGGTGGAAGTCCAGGTGGTCGCGACCGAGGTTGAGGAAGGTCGCGACATCGAAGACGACGCCGTCGACCCGGCCGAGCACCAGGGCGTGGCTGGAGACCTCCATCGCGCACGCGACGACACCCTGCTCACGCATCACCGCGAACAGGCCGTGCAGGTCGGGTGCCTCCGGGGTGGTCAGCGACGTCTTCACGTCGACCCCGTGGATCCGGGTGCCGACGGTGCCGACCACGGCCGCGGGTACGCCGGCCTGCTCGAGGCCCGCCTCCAGCAGCCGGGTGGTGGTGGTCTTGCCCTGGGTGCCGGTCACGCCGATCACGGTGAGGTCGGCGGCGGGCTCGCCGTGGACGTGGGCCGCCAGCCGGCCGAGCACGGCCCGCGGCTGCCCGACGACCAGCACGGGCGTGCCTGCGGGGAGACGGGCCGCGCCGTCCTCGTCGGTCAGCACGGCCACCGCGCCGGCGGCGAGGGCCTGGTCGGCGAAGTCGGCGCCGTGCGCGCGGGCGCCCGGGAGGGCGGCGTACAGGTCGCCGGGGAGGACGCGGGAGGTGCTCAGGGAGATGCCGGAGACCTCGGCGGCGAGGTCGCCGTCACCGCGCACGGGGGTCAGGGTGCCGAGCCAGTCGGCCAGGTCGCCCAGTCGGGTGACGACGGGCGAGGCGGGCCGGGTACCGGTGTGGGGGTTGCCGATCACGGGTGGAGACTAGTCTCGCCCGGTCACCACTCGACGGGCAGGCGCGAGGGCTTGCCGCCGGTCGGCGGGACTCCGTAGCGGCCCAGGGCGTAGCCGAGGATCCGCGCGAACGCGGGTCCGGCCACCGTGGCGCCACCGCCGTCGATGCCGGGCRAGTGCACGGCCACGTAGACGGTGAAGCGGGGGTCGTCGGCGGGCGCGAACCCACCGAAGGAGACCGTGGTGGAGCCGTCGTAGCAGCCGCACTCGTCGTCGACACGCTGCGCGGTGCCGGTCTTGCCGGCGGTGAGGTAGCCGGGCACCGCAGCCATCGGGGCGACGCCCGCGCCCTCGTGGGTGACACGCTCCATCATCCGTGCGGTCTGGCGCGCGGCCTGCTCGCTGACGACGCGGGTGGCCTGGGCGTTGTCGGTGCCGACGTCCACACCCTCGTCGGTGGTGGCGCTGCCCTGGATCAGGCTGGGGGCGATGCGGACACCACCGTTGGCGATGGTGTTGACCGCCGCGGCCATCTGGACGGCGTTGACCGACAGCGACTGGCCGAAGGCGACGCGGTCCTTGGTCTGCGAGGTCATCACGTTGCCGTCGGTGAGGATGCCGGGCGACTCGCCGCGGACGCCGACGTCGGTGCGCTGCCCGAGGCCGAAGGCACGCAGGTACGTCGTGAGCTCGGGCGGCGTGAACGCGTCGGCCGCGAGCACGGTGCCGATGTTGGAGGACTTGGCCAGGATCCCGGTCATCGTGAGCCGGATGTTGCCGTGGTCGAACCAGTCGCCGATCGCGCGGTCCTGGCGGTGCAGCAGCGGCGGGACGCGGAACTTCTGGCGCGGCGTCACCTTGCCGGCGTCGATCAACGAGGCAGCGGTGAGCACCTTCTCCACGGACCCGGGCTCGTAGGCGTCGCTGAGCGCCCGGGACCCGAGGTCCTCCTTGTCGGCCTCGAGCGGCTTGTTGGCGTCGAAGGTCGGGGCGTCGGCCAGCGCGAGCAGCTCGCCGGTGCGGGTGTCCATCACGAGGGCCACGCCGCTCTGGGCGCGGTACTTCTGGAGGGTCTGGGTCAACACCCGCTGGGTGAACCACTGGAGGTCGAGGTCGATGGTGGTCCTTAGGGCCTCGCCGTTGCGGGCGGGGACGACGCTGTTCTCCCCCAGCGGCACCCGGTTGCCGCCGCCGACCGTGTAGCGAGCCGTGCCGTCCTTGCCGGCCAGCTGCGCGTCGAAGGTGCGCTCGAAGCCGCCCAGCGGCTCGTCGGTTCCCATGAAGCCCAGCAGGTTGGCCGCCACGTCGTCGGCCGGGTAGTCGCGGATCGGGTCGTCCTCGACGTCCACGCCGATGAAGCCGGCCTCGCGGACCTGGTCGAGCACGTCGGTGGCCAGCGTGCTCGGCACGCGGCGGGCGACGTACTCGAAGTGGCTGCCCTCCTTGCGACCGCGCAGGGCGCTGAGGGTGCGGAAGTAGTCGATGTCCAGGCCGGTGGACAGGATCTGGGCGATCGCGGGGGCGTCGTCGGCGGTCATCGTCGGGTCGGCGACGACCATCTTGCCCTGGATCGAGTCGGCCAGCGGCAGGCCGTTGCGGTCCAGGATGTCTCCACGCTCGGCGGGCAGCACCACGTTGACGACGCCCTCGGCGGCGGCCATCGCGGCGTACGCCTTCGGGTCGATGCCCTGCAGCTGCACCAGTCGGGCGCCGAAGAACGAGAGCACCATCGCGATCAGGATGAGCCCGATACGGAGGCGCAGCTGGGGCGACCCGCGTCGTGCGGTCCGGTTGGCGGGCACTCCGACTCCGTCCTTCTGGGCTGTCTGGTGGGTCGTACGGATGGTGATGGTGTGACTGGTGGGGCAGGTCCCATGTCTACCGGCCGGGACCGGCGTTGGCCGTCAGGCCGCGCCGTCAGCCGCCGTTGCTCTTCCTGGCGCTGGTCGTGGCACCGGTGTCCGTCGCCCCGTCGACCGGGGTCTCGGGCACGGGCGCCTCGGCGGCCGGGACCTCGACGATGGTCGGCGCCGGGGCCAGGACACCGGGCTTGACCGGGGCGGGCGGGACGAGGTTGAGCCGGTCCTCGGGGGTGGCCGGCGTCTTGACGCCCTCCACGTCGCCACCGAGGGTCAGGAAGGTCGGGGCGGCCGGCACGACCATGCCCATCTGCTGGGCCTGGGTCGCGACCCGCTGGGGGTTGCGCAGCTCGTCGAGCTCCATCTGCAGGGTCTGCTCGCGAGCGGCGAGGTTGGTGGCCTCCTCCTCGAGCGACGTCGCGGCGAAGGACGCCTGCTGCATGGAGGTGTTGAAGAGGAGCAGCCCGACGATGCCACCGACCAGCACCAGGCTGACCAGCGTCACGAACGGGACCTTCGGGGCGCGGGTGCGCGCCCGCGGGACGACGGAGAGGCGGGCCCGCTCGACGGCCTCCTGGGCGATGCGCGGGACGCGGTGGCGGATCTGGACGGCGGGGCTGCTCATCGCACGACTCCTCGGTGGGGAAGGACACGCTCGAGTGCGCGGAGGCGCACCGAGGCTGCTCGGGGGTTCTGCTCGATCTCGTGCTCGTCGGCCTGCTCCGCGCCGCGGGTGACGTTGCGGAAGGCCGGCTCGCTGCCCTCGGGGATGAAGGGGAGGTCGTCCGGCACGTCGAGGCGGGTGACGGCGGTGAATGCCCGCTTGACCAACCGGTCCTCGAGGGAGTGGTAGGACTCGACGACCACGCGGCCGCCGAGGTTGATCGCGTCGATGGCCGCCGGGATCGCCCGGTGCAGCACGGCCAGCTCGTCGTTGACCTCCATGCGCAGCGCCTGGAAGGTCCGCTTGGCGGGGTGTCCCCCGGTACGCCGCGCAGGCGCCGGGATCTCGGCGTACAGCAGCTCCACGAGGCGGGCGCTGGTGGTGAAGGGCTCGGTCTCGCGGTCGCGGACGACGGCGCGGGCGATCTTGCGTGCGAACTTCTCCTCGCCGTAGTCCCGCAGCACGCGGGTCAGCTCGGGGACCGAGTAGGTGTTGAGCACCTCGGCGGCGGTGATGCCGGTGGTGTCGTCCATGCGCATGTCGAGGGGGGCGTCCTCGGCGTAGGCGAAGCCGCGCGAGCGCACGTCGAGCTGCATGGAGGAGACGCCGAGGTCGAAGAGGACGGCGTCGACGGTCTGGAGGCCCTGGTCGGCGAGGACCTCGGGGATCTCGTCGTACACCGCGTGGACGCCGGTGAAGCGCTCCCCGAAGGGGCGCAGGCGTTCGCCGGCCAGCTCGAGGGCGGCCGTGTCCCGGTCGATGCCGATGACGCGCGCGGCGCCGATCCGCTCGAGGACGGCCTCGGCGTGCCCGCCGAGGCCCAGGGTGCAGTCGACGAGGACGGCGCCCTCTCGATCGAGCGCAGGCCGCAGGAGGGCGACGACCCGGTCGAGGAGCACCGGGGCGTGCTGGGGGGTCGTCACCGATCAGCCCTGACGGCCCAGGTGGGAGAGGAGGACCAGGGCCGTGGCGAACGACGCCGACATGGCCGCGGAGAACACCATCACGGTGACGGCGTCGCGGGCCTGCTCACGCACGCGCGGCGGACGGCCGGCGAGGGACTGCCCCCTGACGTTGCTCAGGCTCCTGGTGCTCATGGTCTCGACCCCACTGGTGCGTTGCTGGTGCTGGCTGGTGCTGATGGACTGGTGCCGATCCGGTGCCACCTCGCCAGGTCCCTGCCCGCTCCCTCGATGGGGAAGGCCGTCTGGTGCCGGGGAAGTGCCCCAGAAGGCGACGGGAGAGCGGGCACGAGACCTGGTGCTGTGGTGCCGGATCAGCTGTTGAGTTGTGCGTGCCTGTGGTGCCGTGCCTCGGGGCTAGATCCCGGGGAAGACCTCGTCGCTGAGCTCGGAGAACTTCTGCTCCTGGTCCTCCGAGTAGCTCGTCCACGCCGCCGGGTCCCAGATCTCGATGCGGTTCATCGAGCCGATGACCACGACGTCCTTGGTGAGCGAGGCGTACTCGCGCAGGGGCCCCGGGATGGAGATGCGGCCCTGCTTGTCGGGGACCTCCTGCGACGCCGCCGCGAACAACATGCGGACGTAGTCACGGGTGCCCTTGTTGGTGACCGGCGCCTCGCGGAGCCGGTCGGTCAGACGGGAGAAGTCGTCCATCGACCAGACGGTCAGACAGCGCTCCTGCCCTCTGGTCACCACGAGTCCCTCCGTCAGCTGGTCCCTGAACTTGGCGGGGAGGAAGAGACGGCCCTTCTCGTCGAGCTTCGGTGTGTAGGTGCCGAAGAACATCTGGCACCCACCTTTCCGTCCCTGTTCCCCACTTTCCACCACTCTACTCCACATCGCTCCACCGTCAACCATTCCACGCGTGTTTCCGCGCCTGAATGGCCCGCTCCCCCACGCTCCGGCCCGCCGGCCGTGCCCGGGTGGTCGCGCACCGGTCGCCCCCGGCGTTCGGCGACGAAACCGCAGGTCAGCGGGCTGTTGGGCGTCCGGGGGGCACGTCGCCCGGGCCC
Organism: Nocardioides sp. P4_G4; assembly: GCF_056401085.1. Classification (NCBI taxonomy): domain Bacteria; kingdom Bacillati; phylum Actinomycetota; class Actinomycetes; order Propionibacteriales; family Nocardioidaceae; genus Nocardioides; species Nocardioides sp. P4_G4. The sequence goes on along the minus strand of NZ_JBFUKA010000088.1, from coordinate 11,010 downwards.
GGGTGGAGCGCCGGTGGGGAGGAATGGCGCATCCAGGGGGGTCCGGGGTGGGGGAAAGTGGGGAGGATGGTGGGGAGGATGGTGGGGAAAGCCCTGCCGGGGCGGAGCGCGCGGGTATGTTGCGCCCACGTCATACGGTGGGGACGGCGGGACCGGCGTCGTGCCGGCTACGAGCCTCGGCCAGGAAATGGGGACAGCACGTGAGTACGTCGATCCAGGGCGGGGCCGACCTCGACACGTTGGCCCGGGTCATCGGCAGGGTCCGGGCCAACATCGAGCACGTCATCGAGGGCAAGCCCGACGTGGTCAACGCGGCCCTCGTGGTGCTGCTCGCGGAGGGTCACCTCCTCATCGAGGACGTCCCCGGCGTCGGCAAGACCCAGCTCAGCAAGGCGCTCGCCCGCAGCATCGACTCCAGTGTGCGGCGCATCCAGTTCACCCCGGACCTGCTGCCCTCCGACGTCACCGGTGTCTCGGTGTTCAACCAGGACACGCGCCAGTTCGAGTTCCGCCCCGGCGGCGTCTTCGCCAACATCGTGGTCGGCGACGAGATCAACCGGGCCTCCCCCAAGACGCAGTCGGCGCTGCTGGAGTGCATGGAGGAGCGTCAGGTCACCGTCGACAACACGACGTACCAGCTCGACAAGCCGTTCATGGTGATCGCGACCCAGAACCCCATCGAGATGGAGGGCACCTACGCCCTCCCCGAGGCGCAGCGTGACCGCTTCATGGCCCGTGTCTCGGTCGGGTACCCCGTCGAGTCCGCCGAGCTGGCGATGTTGAACTCGCACACCAGCGCGAACCCGCTCGACGACCTCGAGGCGGTGACCGACGCCGGCGAGATCCGCAAGCTGACCGACATCGTGGGGCAGGTGCACGTCGCGACCGCGGTCCAGCGGTACGCCGTCGCGCTCGCCACCGCGACCCGCACCTCGAGCGACCTGCACCTCGGCGCCTCGCCCCGCGCGACGCTCCACCTGGTGCGTGCCGCCAAGGCCGCGGCGGCGATGCGCGGTCGCGACTACGTGCTGCCCGACGACGTCCACGGGCTGGCGCGACCGGTGCTGGCGCACCGGCTGCTGCCCAGCGTCGAGGCAGCGATGAGCGGCCGCTCGAGCGCGTCGATCCTGGACGCCATCGTGGCCGGCGTGCCCGTCCCCGAGCCGGACCGTGCGTGAGGCCCTCGCCGGACTGACCGTCCGCRGACGGGCCTTCCTGGCTGCCGGCGTCACCACGATCGTCTGCTCGATCATCGTCGGGCACCCCGCGTTGGTGCGCGTCGGCGTGCTCGTCACCGCGCTGCCCCTACTCACCGCGCTGTGGATCGGCCGCTCCCGCTACCGCTTGGCCCTGGTGCGCACCGTGTCGCCGCAGCTGGTCGCGGCCGGCCAGCCGTCCCGGATCCAGCTGACCCTGACCAACGAGGCCCGGACGCCGACCGGGGTGCTGCTGCTCGAGGACCACCTCCCCTACGTGCTCGGCCCCCGCCCACGCTTCGTGCTCGAGGGCATCGGCCACGGCTGGCGCCGGCACGTGAGCTACACCGTGCGCTCGGACGTGCGCGGGCACTTCGACGTCGGGCCGATGACCGTGCGGGTCACCGACCCCTTCGGCCTCATCGAGCTCGGCCGCGCGTTCCACACGACCGCCTCGCTCACCGTCACACCGCGCACCGTCCCGCTCCCGGGCATCATGCTCGGCGGCGCGTGGACCGGCTCGGGCGACAACCGACCGCGCTCCTTCGCGACCGGTAGCGCCGAGGACGTCACCGTCCGGGAGTACCGCCGCGGCGACGACCTGCGCCGGGTGCACTGGCGGAGCTCGGCCCGGGTCGGCGAGCTGATGGTCCGCCGCGAGGAGCAGCCCTGGCAGTCGCGCGCCACCGTCTTCCTGGACAACCGGCTCGTCTCCCACCGCGGACAGGGCATCGCCTCGTCCCTGGAGGCGGCCGTCTCGGCCGCCGCCTCGGTCGCGGTGCACCTCGCGCAGCGCGGGTACGCCGTACGGCTGGTTACCGCCTCGGGCGAGGAACCGGGCACCGCGTGGCACTCCCGCAGCGCGGCGGTCAACACGGCCCCCCTGCTGGAGGCCCTCGCCGTGGTGCAGATCGAGCACTCCCCCCGCCTCGACACCTCCTGGCTGGCCGAGGCCGGCCAGGGCGGCCTGCTCGTGGCCGTGGTGGGCCAGGTGAGCGACGCGGACGCTCCGTTCCTCAAGCGCATGCAGCACCACGCGAGCACCACCGCCGCGATCGCGCTCGACGTGGACCAGTGGGCGCCGCACCTGCCTCCCTCGGCCACCGGCAGCACGGCCAACGGACTCGCCGCCCACGGCTGGCGAGCGGTCACCCTGACCCCGCGCGACCACCTCGAGGTGGTCTGGCAGGAGCTCGGCCGTCTCGGCAAGCGGGAGCGGGTGGGCACATGAGCCCCCGCACCCGGTTCGGTCCCGCGCTCGGCCTCGCCGCGCTCTGCGCCGCCACGACCTGGTTCACGCTCCTCTCCTGGCGGATCCTGACCTCCGACGCCGCGTCGGTGACGATGCCCCTGTTCCTGCTCGCCATCGCCCTGGCCGTGGGCGGCGCGACGGCACGCACGATGAGGGTCCCCGCGGGCGTCGTCGTGCTCTGCCAGGTCGCCTTCTCGGCGTTGTGGCTGCTCTTCGTCGTCACCGGATCGGTGCTGCCGACCGGGTCCACCCTGGCGGCGTTCGGTGACGCCTTCTCCTCCGGCCTCGAGTCCGCGCGGCTGTACGAGGCGCCCGTGCCGCCCGGCGTGCCGCCGGTGCACGCGCTGCTGCTGGTCGGCGGCACCCTCACGCTGCTCGCCACCGACCTCCTCGCCTGCACCCTGCGGCGCGTGCCGCTGGCCGGCCTGGTGCTGCTGACGGCCTACTCCGTGCCGGTGTCGGTCACCGGCGAGGGCCCCTCCTGGTGGACCTTCGCGCTGATCTCCGCCGGCTTCCTGGCCATGATGTTCATCGCCCACGAGGAGCAGGTGACCCGCTGGGGCCGCGAGGTCAACGACGACGACACCGACCCGACCGGGTTCGGCGTGCGTACCGGTGCCGTGCGCGGCTCGGCGCTCACGATCGGGGCCACGGCGACCGCGATGGCCATCGCCCTGCCCGTCCTCATCCCGACGCTCGATGTCGCGCTCTTCGACGGCAAGGGTCCGGGCAAGCGCGAGATCGAGGTAGCCGACCCGATGGTGGACCTGCGCCGTGACCTGTCGCGCGGGCAGGACATCCCGCTCGTCTACGTCACGACCCCGGGCGACCGTCCGACGTACCTGCGGCTGTCGGTGCTGACCCGCTTCAACGGCGACACGTGGACACCCGGAGACCGCGACATCCCCGAGACCCAGGTGGCCCGCGGGGCGATGCCGCCCCTCGACGGCGTGGACGTCTCCGTGCCGCGCCAGGAGTCGCCGTACCACGTGCGGATCAGCCCGGACTTCGCGTCGACCTGGCTGCCGACCACCGCACAGGTCTCCGACATCCAGGCGTCCGGCGACTGGCGCTACGACTCCTCGACGATGGACTTCATCAGCGCCGACGACGAGGTGACCACGGCCGGCAAGGCCTACGACTTCACCGGGGTGACCCTCACCCTCGACGGCGCCGCCATGGACCGGGCCGTCTCCGGTGCCGCCGACGTGCGCTCCGCCTACCTCGAGGTGCCGCCCAGCGTGTCCAGCGAGGTGCGCAGCCTCGCGGCGGCAGTGACCGGCGATGCCTCCACCCGCTTCCGCAAGGCCAGGGTCCTGCAGCAGTGGTTCCGCGAGGACGGTGGGTTCGAGTACAACGACACCGCCATCGACGACTCCGACGCCGGCGACCTGGACGCGTTCCTCGACCGGTCCGGGCGCGAGGGCTACTGCGAGCAGTTCGCCGCCTCGATGGCGATCATGGCCCGCATCGTCGGCATCCCGGCCCGGGTGGCGGTCGGGTTCCTCGAGCCGCGCTCGGCCGGCCCCAACACGTGGGAGTTCTCCTCCCACGACCTGCACGCCTGGCCCGAGCTCTACTTCCCCGGCTCCGGCTGGGTGCGCTTCGAGCCCACCCCGGGCCAGCGCGCCGAGACCGTGCCGACCTACACGCGCGGCGAGCTGCCGGCCATCGAGGAGCCGTCGGTGTCCCCCGGCGCCACCCGCTCGTCGGAGGCTCTGCCCGACCGCGGACAGAGCGCGGCCCCCGACCCGACCGCCGCCGCGGGCGACGAGGGCTCGCCGGTCCCGTGGCTCGCGGTCGTGCTCCTGCTCGCGGTGCTGCTGCTCGTCGCCCTGGTGCTCCTGCTGCCCGGGCTGCTCCGCCGTCGTCGGCGCGAGAGCCGTCTCGCCGCCGGGGTCGAGGAGGCGTGGGAGGAGCTGCGCGACATCGCCGTCGACCTCGGCCACGGATGGCCGGGAGGACGGTCACCTCGCGCCATCGGCACCTGGCTCGGTGAGCGCCTCGGCGCGCCCGGCGAGGAGGGTGATCGCTCGGACCGTCCGCGCCGCGGACGGGAGCTGGCGCCGGAGGGAGCCGCTGCGCTCGACCGGCTGGTCCTCGAGCTCGAGGAGTCCCGCTACGCGCGCTCGTCGGTCCCCGGGGACTCCTCGGTACGGGCTGCCGACGTCGTCGCCGTCCAGGACGCGCTCGTCGCGGGCGTCTCGCCGCGGACCGCTCGTCGGGCCGGTCGGTGGCCGCGCTCGCTCCGGCCGACCCCGCACCGCCCCGGGTCCGGGGTCGTCACGCGTGCGCCGGAGCCGGACCGGGAGCTCGCCGACCACGCAGGGTGAGGCGCTCGCGGGACGTGGCCGATGGCGCCTGCCGGGGCTCCGGCCGTTGGTGGCTCAGCTGGTGGGTCAGTAGGGGCCGTTGTCGCGGCGCCGGCGCCACCGCTCGTCCATGCGCTCCATGAAGGAGCCGGACGACCTGGTGCGCCGGGTGCGCCCGAAGCGCTGTGACTTGCCGGCCTTGCCGCCGTCGACCACGCCGAAGCCGGTGTGGCGGGTGTCGCGCCGGTGCGGCGCGGAGCTGGCCGGGTTGCGCAGGGCGGTGACGGCGACCGCAGCGGCGGCCAGCATCACCAGGAAGCCGGCGATGCCGAGCGCGATCATGGAGAAGACGACCCCGCCGGTGAGCAGGGCCATGCCGGCGACGAAGACGACACCCGAGGCGATCGCCCGCCGGCGGGCGGCTCGCTGCATGGCGGTGCCGCGCAGAGTGGACGCCAGCTTGGGGTCCTCTGCGACGAGCGCGCGCTCCATCTGCTCGAGCATTCGCAGCTCTTCCTCGGACAGCGGCATCGTGACCTCCTCCACCAACACATCGACGTGCCAGCCGTGTCGCCAAGTCTAGGCACCCGGTGGGCAACCGGGTAGCCGCCTGCCGAAATTGGCCCCTTTCGGATGTGGATCAGATCAGGCTGGCCGGTCGGACGGCCGCTGCACCGAACCTCCGGGTGGCCCGGTCGACCGCCCGGTCGGCCTCCGCCCACCCGTGCTCGGGCTCCCCCAGCACCAGCTGGCGGTGCACCGACTCACGCGGCACCAGGCCCTCGACCCGGACCCCCACGAGCCGGAGACGCGCGCGCTGCAGGCCCAGGGCGTCGTACAGACGGGTGGCGGCGCGATAGACCTCGACCGTCACGTCCGTGGCCTCGGGCAGGGTGCGCGAGCGGGTGATGGTGGTGAAGTCGGCGAACCTGATCCTGATCGACACCGTGCGGCCGGACACCCCGGCAGTGCGCATCCGTCCGGTCACGCGGTGGGACAGCCGCAGCAGCTCGCGCACGATGACCTCCCGGTCGTCGGTGTCCCGGGCGAACGTCTCGTCGGCGCCCATCGAGCGGTCCGGCTCGAACGGTCCCGAGCGCGCCGTGAGCGTGCGTCGGTCGGTGCCCCAGGCCAGGTCGTGGAGCTGGCTGCCCAGGTGTACGCCGACCGCGCGCTGCAGGGTGCGCAGCGGGGTGTGGGCGACGTCCCCGACCCGCACCAGGCCGAGCCGGTGCAGCATCTCGCGGGTCTTCTCGCCCACGCCCCACAGCTCCCCCACGTCGAGCGGGTGCAGGAACGAGGTGACGCGCTCGGGCGGGACCACCACCACGCCGTCGGGCTTGGCCCGACGGCTCGCCAGCTTGGCCACCGACACCGAGGCGGCCACCCCGACCGAGCAGGTGATGCCCTGCTCGTCGTGGATGGTGGCACGCAGCAGCCCGGCGATGTCGCGCGGCGACCCGAGCCGGCGGGTCGAGCCGCGGACGTCGAGGAAGGCCTCGTCGAGGGAGACGACCTCCACCAGCGGGGTGATCTTGCGGAAGTTCTCCATCACCGAGGACGACACCGCGCCGAAGGTCTCGAAGTCGGGAGCGATGACCACCGCCTGTGGGCACATCCGTCGGGCGCGGGTCATCGGCAGCGCCGAGCGGACGCCGTACTGGCGGGCGAGGTAGTTGGCCGAGAGCACCACCCCGCGGCTGCCGCCGCCGACGATGACCGGGACGGCCGCCAGGTCGGGCCGGTCACGGGTCGCCACCGAGGCGTAGAACGCGTCCATGTCCACGTGCAGGAGCGGGGCACGCCACGAGGGGTCGAGACGACCGTCCTCGACGGGCAGGGCGGTCATCGTGACCGCCCACAGCCAGGGGCGTGGCCGGGCGCGGGGGCGGGCGCGCAGGCGGGCTCGGGGACCGGCGCGCGCTCAGGCGCGGGCGAGGACGTGCAGCTGGGTGGCGAGGGGGAAGTACTCGGGGCGGGTGGCGACCGCCTGCTCGAGGGCCACCAGCGCGGCCGTGGCGCCCGGCTCGAGGTCGAGCAGGGAGCCGGGGACCAGGTCGGCGAAGACGCGCACGGCCTGGACCGAGGAGACCCGGAGCCCGGCGCCGGACAGCAGCGGCTCGAGCTCGTCGCTGGTGAAGCGGTGGCCGGCACGACCGGGGTGACCGCTGGGCGTCCCGGCGTCGAGGAGGTCGCGGGCGGCCTGGAAGTGGCCGGCCATCGCCCGCGCGACCACGGCTGCGTGGCGCTGGGCGACCAGCAGGCTGAGGTGCCCGCCGGGGCGCAGCACCCCGGCGATGGCGGCGAGAGCGGCGGCGGGGTCCTCGACGACCTCGAGGACGCCGTGGCACAGGACCAGGTCGACGCTGCCGGCCTCGACGAGCCCGGCGAGGTCGCCGAGGTCGCCCTGCTGACCGGTGACCCGGTCGGCGACGCCGCTCTCGCGGGCCCGTCGGTCGAGGGAGGCGAGGGCGTCGGGGCTGGGGTCGATGACCTGGACGCGGTGGCCGAGCTCGGCCAGCGGGACGGCGAACCCGCCGGTGCCGCCACCGATGTCGACGATCCGCGCCTGCTGCTCGTGGGAGGCACCCGGCGCGTCGAGCACCTCGCGGACCGCTGTCCACACCACGCCGGTGCGGACGGACTGGCGGCGCTCGCTGGCAGACATGGGGGCAACCCTAGTGGGATCACCGGTGGGGCGAGCGGCACGTCCGGCGTCATCCCGGGCTCCCCGGACTGCGGTGCCACAGATTGCGGGACGGGCCCTGCGCGCCCTCCTCCATCCAGGGTTTCCGAGCCAGACCCTTGGTGTCCTCGCCGGCCGGCTTGATGTCGGCGTACGGCGACAGCTGGAACCCACTGGAGTGCACCAGCACCCGACGGTGCTGGGGCTCGTCGGGGTCGGTCCACCCGAGCGGGACTCGGTCGATCTCGGCGCGCACGGCGGCCAGGGCCGCCTCGCGGCTGCGCCCGCCCTGCCACAGCGCGTGCAGGTCGGGCAGCGCCCACGCCCCGGTGGCCCGCAGCGAGACGCCGCGCCGACCGGTGCGCCGCAGCTCGCCGCGCACCACTAGCAGCCACGAGTGGAAGACGGTGGCGGCATAGGGACCCTGGGCGTCCTCGAAGAACGTGCAGTCGACCGGTCCGGTCCCGTCGTCGAGGGTCAGGAAGACCACCCGCCGTCCCGACCGGATCGGCGGGGTCTGGGTGGCGACCTTGACGCCGGCGACGAGCAGCTCGGCCCGGCTGCGCCGACGCAGCAGGTCGCGGCTGCGGGTGGTGCCGAGGGCGTCCAGGAAGTCGGAGTAGGGCGTGACGGCGTGCTGGCTGACGTCGAGGCCCAGGATCTCCAGCTCGGCCCGCATCCGCTCGTCGGTGGTCATCTCGGGCAGCCCGGTGACCATCTCCCCCGCCCCCGGCTCGTCGCCGAGCTGGAGCGTCAGCTGGACCGAGTCGGCCTCGCGGACCGGGCGGGTGGCCCGCGACTGGGCCGCGGCCCGGACCGCCGGGTCGGAGCTGGTGCGTCGAGCTGCGTCCTGCGCGATCTCCTCGGGGCGCACCAGCGTCGAGACCCGGCGCGCCGCCAGCCCCCGGCCCCGCGAGGTCCGGTCGAGCATCCGGGCGTGCCGGTCGAGCTCGGCCACCTGGAGCAGGAGGTCGCGGCGCGTCAACCGGCCGCGGGGCCGGACCTCGTGGTCGCCGCCCGCGATGCGGTAGAGGTCGTCGAAGGCGCCGGCCAGCACCAGCCGCTCGAGCACCGGGCGCGACACCCGGGCGCGGGCGTGGAAGTCGCTGAGCGAGACGTAGGGGGTGGTGCAGCCCGCGCCGGTGCCGCCGCGGGCGGTGACGATGCGCGACACCTCGGCCTCGCTGATGCCCTTGAGCTCGGCCAGCGCGAGCCGGATGGCGTAGGTGTCGTCCTCGAGGCGCTCGACGACGTACGAGGCCTCGGAGGCGTTGACGTCGAGGCCGAGCACCCCGACGCCGAACTGGCGGGCGTCCTCGAGGATCAGCCGCTTGGGATACATCCCCGGGTCGTGGGTGAGCACCCCGGACAGGAAGTGGGCCGGCCAGTGGGCCTTGAGCCACGCCGACTGGTAGGTGGGCAGGGCGAAGGCCGCCGCGTGGGCCTTGCAGAAGCCGAAGGAGGCGAACGCCTCGATGACCTTCCACAGGCGGGTGACCAGGGGGAGGTCGTAGCCCAGCCCCAGCGCCCGCGGGAAGAACCACACCTTGGTCTCGGCCATCCCGTCGACGTCGCCGAGCGCGCGTCGCTTCTCGTCGGCCTCGGCGTAGCCGACCCCGGCGAGGAGGGCGATGATCTCGATGACCTGCTCGTGGAAGACCACCACGCCCTGGGTCTGCTCCAGGATCGGGCGCAGGTCGTCGTGGACGTAGTGGACGGTCTTCCACCCCTGCTTGGCCTCGAGGTAGGGCGTGATCATGTCGCTCTTGACCGGCCCGGGTCGGAAGAGCGAGATGTCGGTGATGATGTCGCTGAAGGACTCGATGCCCGACCTGCCCACCAGCTCGCGCTGGCCGGGCGACTCGATCTGGAAGACGCCCWGGGTGCGGGCCGAGCTGATCATCGTGTAGGTCGTCTCGTCGTCGAAGGGCACCTGCACCTCGTCGTCGAGGTCGACCTCGACCCCGTCGACGCGGGAGATCTCCGCGACCGCGTGCGCCATCGCCGACTGCATGCGGATGCCGAGCACGTCGAGCTTGAGCAGCCCCAGCGCCTCCACGTCGTCCTTGTCGAACTGGCTCATCGGGAAGCCGGAGTACGACGCCTCCACCGGCGTGCGGGACAGCAGGGTGTCGTCGGAGAGCAGCACCCCGCACGGGTGGACGGCGATGTGCCGGGGCAGGYCGTCGAGGCGCTCGACCAGCCGGAACATCAGGTCGAGACGCTCGCTGGCCAGCCCGCTGGCCCGCAGCTCGGGGAGGTCGCGCAGCGCCGTGCGGGCATCGCGTGCCCGGATGTGCGGGAACGCCTTGGCGATCGCGTCGACCTCGCCCGGCGGCATGCCCAGGGCCGCCCCCACGTCGCGGACGGCGTGCCGCACCCGGTAGGTGTCCATCATCGACACGCACACGCAGCGGTCGCCCCCGTAGCGGGCGAGGATCGCCTCGTAGACCTCGAGGCGGCGCGCGGACTCCACGTCGATGTCGATGTCGGGCAGCGACGCGCGCAGCGGGGACAGGAAGCGCTCCATCAGCAGCCCGTGGCGGATCGGGTCGACCCCGGAGACGCCGAGGAGGTAGTTGACCAGGCTGCCGGCGCCCGAGCCCCGCGCGGCCCGGCGCACCCCCATCTCGCCGATCAGGTCGGTGATGTCGGCGACGGTGAGGAAGTAGGAGGCGTAGCCCAGCCCGCGGACCAGCTCGAGCTCGTCGTCGAGTCGCTTCCAGATGCGCTGGCGCGGGGCGGAGCCGTAGCGCCGGCCGATGCCGGCCTCGCAGCGCGCGCGCAGCACCGCGTGCGCCGACTGCCCCGGCTCCCCCGCCCGGTCGAACTCGGGGAAGTGCACCTCGCCCAGGCCCAGGTCGCTGCGCGGGTCGAGGGCGCACCGGTCGGCCACGGCGCGGGTGCGGGCGAGCAGCCTCCGGGCCTCGGTGTCGGTGTCGTGGGCCAGCCCGGCCAGCCGGCAGACCTCCTCGGCCACCTCGTGCATCTGCTTGCCGGACTTGAGGAAGCCCTCGGCGTTGGCCCGGTCGACGTGGCGCCGGTCCAGGGCCACCAGCCGGCGGGCGGCGTCGAGGACGTCGACGGTCGGCGCGTCGAGGCGGTCGGCGTAGCGCACCGCGTTGGACAGGACCGTGCCGAGCCCGGCCCTGTGGGCGACGCCGGCCATCCGGGCGGCGTGCGGCGAGGTGCCCGGACCCCAGCCGCCCCCGCCGCTGCCCCCGCCGGGGAGCCGGTGCGAGACGAGCTCGACGACGAGGTTGTCGCGGGGCACGACCTCGAGCCACGGCGCCAGCGCCGCCAGGCCGAGGTCGTCGCGACGGCGGGACGCGGCGACCCCGAGCTCGGAGGACGGGCCGAGGAGCACCATGACGTCGCCGCCGCCCAGGTGCGGGGCGAGCAGCTCGAGGGTGGCCACCGGGCGTCCCCGCTCTCCGGCGAGGTGGGTCTCGGAGACCATCCGGCAGATCGCCGCCCAGCCGGCCCTGCCGCCGGCCAGGAACGTCACCCGGGGCACGCCGCCGCGGTGGGCGGGCAGGTCGCGGTGGGCGCCGCCCCGCACCG
>NZ_JBFUKA010000087.1:0-18201 GCF_056401085.1 Nocardioides sp. P4_G4 | reverse complement strand
CGCTGCGGGTGGACGCGACCGCGGAGGCCGCCGCGCGGGGCGAGAAGGCCTACGGCTGAGCCGCGCGACTACGGCTGGGGCACGGCGCAGCCGTCGGGTCCGCACACGTCGCCCTCGTCCGCCGTGCCCCCGACCATCTGCACGACCGGGGTGCGCTCGGACCAGGCACGCTCCAGCACCTGGCTGAAGGTCTCGGCCGGCTGGGCGCCGCTCACGCCGTACTTCTCGTCGATCACGAAGAACGGCACGCCGGTGGCGCCGAAGCGCTGCGCCTGCTCGATGTCGGCCCAGACCTCGTCGGCGAGCTCGTCGCTGCCGAGCACCCGGTCGACCGCTGGGGCGTCGAGCCCGGCACCGACGGCGACCTCACGGAGCACGGCGTGGTCGGCGACGTTGCGGGCCTCGACGAAGTACGCCGTCAGCAGGGCCTCCTTGAGCACCCCCTGGAGCGCCGACCCGCCCTCGTGGTGGGCGAGGTGCAGGAGCCGGTGCGCGTCCAGGGTCCCGACCCTCAGCGAGTCGTGGTGGCGCCAGACCATGCCCTCCTCGGCCGCCACGGCCTCCACCCGGTCGATCATGTCCTTRCCGGCCCCGGGACCGCCGCCGTACTTGCGTCCCAGCGCCTCCGCCACCGTCTCGACCGGTACGTCGGGCGCCCCGGGGTCGAGCTGGAAGGAGTGCCAGACGACCTCCACGTCAGCGGCGTGCTCGAAGCCCGCCAGGGCCGTCTCGAGGCGGCGCTTGCCGATGAAGCACCAGGGGCAGACCACGTCGGACCAGATGTCGATGCGCATGGTGGCCCGAACGCTCGACGGACCCCCGGATGTTCCCGGGGGTCCGTCAGGTCACACGTCGATCAGCGGGTCGCAGTGCCCTCGACGTAGTCGGAGTCGTGCGACTTCACCCAGGCCATCAGCTTGCGCAGCTCGCGGCCGGTCGACTCGATGGGGTGCTGCTCGCCCTTGGCGCGCAGCTCCTTGAACTCCGGCGCGCCGGCGTCCTGGTCGTCGATGAAGCGCTTCGCGAAGGCGCCGTTCTTGATGTCCTCGAGGACGGCCTGCATGTTCTCCTTGACCTGCGGGGTGATGACCCGCGGGCCGGAGACGTAGTCGCCGTACTCGGCCGTGTCGGAGACCGACCAGCGCTGCTTGGCGATGCCGCCCTCGTACATCAGGTCGACGATGAGCTTGAGCTCGTGCAGGCACTCGAAGTAGGCGACCTCGGGCTGGTAGCCGGCCTCGATGAGCGTCTCGAAGCCGTACATCACCAGCTGCGAGGCGCCGCCGCAGAGCACGGCCTGCTCACCGAACAGGTCGGTCTCGGTCTCCTCGGCGAACGTCGTCCTGATGCCGCCGGCACGCAGACCGCCGATGCCCTTGGCGTACGACAGCGCGAGGTCCCAGGCGGTGCCGGAGGCGTCCTCCTCCACGGCGACGAGCACGGGCACGCCGCGGCCGTCGACGTACTCGCGCCGCACCAGGTGGCCGGGACCCTTGGGGGCGACCATGAAGACGTCGACGCCCTCGGGCGGGGTGATGTAGCCGAAGCGGATGTTGAAGCCGTGGCCGAAGACGAGCGTGTCGCCCGGGGTCAGGTGCGGCTCGATCGACTCGGCGTAGACGTGGCGCTGCACCTGGTCGGGGGTGAGGATGACGATGACGTCGGCCTCCTCCACCGCCTCGGCGACGTCGAGGACCCGCAGGCCCTCGGCCTCGGCCTTGGCGCGGCTCTTCGAACCCGGGGCGAGCCCGATGCGGACGTCGACGCCCGAGTCGCGCAGGCTCAGCGCGTGGGCGTGGCCCTGGCTGCCGTAACCGATGACGGCGACGTTCTTGCCCTGGATCAGGGACAGGTCGGCGTCGTCGTCGTAGAACATCTCAGCCACTGGTGGCTCTCCTTCTGGTTGGGACGTGCAGGAACAGGTGGGTCGGAGCGGGGGTCAGAGTGCGGCCGGCGCCGGGACGGGCACCGGACGGAGGCTGCGCTCGCTGACCGAGCGCGAGCCACGGCCGATGGCGACCATGCCCGACTGGACGAGCTCGCGGATGCCGAAGGGCTCGAGGATCCGCAGGAAGTCGGCGAGCTTGTCGGAGTTGCCGGTGATCTGGATGGTGATCGCGTCCGGGGCCACGTCGACGACCTTGGCCCGGAAGAGCTGCACCGCGTCGAGGACGGCGCCGCGCGTCGAGGCGTCGGCGCGGACCTTGACCAGCATCAGCTCCCGGTCGATCGAGCCGGCGTGGTCGAGCTCGACGATCTTGATGACCTCGACCAGCTTGTTGAGCTGCTTGGTCACCTGCTCCAGCGGGGACTCCTCGACGTTGACGACGATGGTCATGCGGGAGACCTCGGCGTGCTCGGTCGGACCCACCGCGAGGCTGTCGATGTTGAAGCCGCGACGGCTGAAGAGGCCGGCGATCCGGGCCAGGACACCGGGCTTGTTCTCGACCAGGACCGACAGCGTGTGCTTGCTCATCAGATGTCGTCCTCGTCGAACTCGGGCGCGAGGTCACGCGCGTACTGGATCTCGTCGTTGCTGGTGCCGGCGGCCACCATCGGCCACACCATGGCGTCGCGGTGGACCCGGAAGTCCACGACGACGGGCTGGTCGTCGATGGACATCGCCTTCTCGATCGTGGCGTCGACCTGCTCGGCCGAGTCGCACGAGAGCCCCACGCAGCCGTAGGCGTCGGCGAGCTTGACGAAGTCGGGGATCCGCTTGGAGTGCAGGTCTGTGTTCGAGTAGCGCTCGTTGTAGAACAGCGTCTGCCACTGGCGGACCATGCCGAGCGACTCGTTGTTGATGATCGCGACCTTGATCGGGATGTCGTTGATCGCGCAGGTGGCCAGCTCCTGGTTGGTCATCTGGAAGCAGCCGTCGCCGTCGATGGCCCAGACCGTCGAGCCGGGCATCCCGACCTTGGCGCCCATGGCGGCCGGGACGGCGTACCCCATGGTCCCCAGGCCACCGGAGTTGAGCCACGTGTTGGGCTTCTCGTAGCCGATGAAGTGCGCGGCCCACATCTGGTGCTGGCCGACGCCCGAGGTGTAGATGGTGTCCGGGCCGGCGATCGCGCCGAGCCGCTCGATGACGTACTGCGGGGCCAGGCCGCTGGCCGGGGTGTCGTAGCCGACCGGGTAGCGCTGCTTGACGCCGGACAGGAACTCCACCCACGCCTCGTAGTCGCCGGTGTGCCCCGCGTCGGCCTCGGTGGCCAGCACCGCGAGGAGGTCGACGATGACCTCGTGGCAGTCCCCCACGATCGGCACGTCGGCGTGCCGGTTCTTGCCGATCTCGGCGGGGTCGATGTCGGCGTGGATCACCAGCGCGTTGGGGGCGAACGAGTCGAGGTTGCCGGTGACCCGGTCGTCGAAGCGGGCGCCGAGGCTGATGATGAGGTCGCTCTTCTGCAGGCCCGCCACCGCGGCCACGGTTCCGTGCATGCCCGGCATCCCGAGGTGCTGCGGGTGGCTGTCGGGGAAGGCGCCCCGCGCCATCAGCGTGGTCACCACGGGCATCCCGGTCGCCTCGGCGAGCTTGCGCAGCGCCTGCGAGGCCTGGGCCCGGATGACGCCCCCGCCGACGTAGAGGACCGGGCGACGGGCCTCGAGGATGAGCCGGGCGGCCTCACGGATCTGCTTGCTGTGCGGTCGCGTGACGGGCCGGTAGCCGGGCAGCTGGAGCTCGGTCGGCCACGCGAACGTGGTCTGGGCCTGCAGCGCGGACTTGGCGACGTCGACCAGCACCGGACCGGGGCGACCGGTCGAGGCGATGTGGAACGCCTCGGCCACCGTGCGCGGAATGTCGCGCGGATCGGTGACCAGGAAGTTGTGCTTGGTGATGGGCATGGTGATGCCCCGGATGTCCGCCTCCTGGAAGGCGTCGGTGCCGATCATGCTGGCGCCGACCTGGCCCGTGACGGCCACGAGCGGCACCGAGTCCATGTGGGCGTCCGCGAGGGGCGTCACGAGGTTGGTCGCGCCAGGGCCCGAGGTGGCCATGCAGACGCCCACCCGACCGGTCGCGGCGGCGTACCCCTGGGCGGCGTGACCGGCCCCCTGCTCGTGGCGGACCAGGATGTGGCGGATGCGCGTGGAGTCCATGAGCGGGTCGTACGCCGGGAGGATCGCGCCGCCCGGGATGCCGAAGATGTCGGTGGCACCCGCGCACTCGAGCGACCTGATCAGGCTCTGCGCGCCCGTCATGCCCTCGCCCGACGTGGACTTCCCCGTCGTGGGAACTCCCCTGATGCCCGTCTCGCTCATGGTGCTTCCTTCGTCGTCATGATCCTGGCCAACCAAGGCCCAGCCAACAAAAAACCCCTCGGCCCGGTGGGCAACGAGGGGTGACGCGTGGGGCGGACAGCTCCGGGCTGTCAGCTCACGCGTCGCGTGCGTACAAGAATCCGTGCGGATGTCTGGGAGCGCATGCGCCTACCGTCGCCGTCGAGTCGTTCCGACGTCAACCGAGTCTGCCACCTGTCCCACTATCTGGTACGCCGGTCTCGCGATGTGACCACCCGGATCGCTCAGCGCCCCTGGGCCGTGCAGATGCACGACCGGTTGCCCTCCGCGTCCTCGAGGACCCAGAACGAGTGCTCGGGGAACTCCTCCACCAGCCGCCCGCCGCCCGCCACGACCGCATCGATGCGCGCCTGCACCTGGTCGCCGGGCACCCAGACGTCGAGGTGCCACCGCTGCCGCGGCTCGTCGCTGCCCGACCCCTGGAACCACACCGCGGGCAGCCTGCCGTCAGGGTCGCTGATGCCGCCCTCCTCGGGGCTGCCCCGGAAGGCCAGCAGGTCGCGCCAGAACGGCAGGACTCCGCGCTCGTCGGGCGAGTCCAGGCCCAGCTCCAGCTGCTGGAGCCCGGACGGGTCGGAGGCGATCCCCTGCTCGGCGGCGATGTCGCTGATCCGTCGGGCCATGGCCAGGTCGCGGTCGGTGACGCGGCCGACGTCGTGGCTGAGCAGGGCCACGTCGACGCGGGGATAGGTCAGGGTGACGTCGGGGTGGTGGTCGGCCTCGTCGGCCGCGGCGCCGATCGCGTCGACCATGCGGACCCCGGCCGCGAAGCTGCCCGTGCGGAAGCGCGCGTGGATGCCGCGCACCAGCATCCGCCAGTCGTCGAGGCCGGCCGCGGCCACGTCGTCGTAGCTCACTCGATCACTCGTGCTGTCGCTCATGGGAGCACCTCCTGGCCGATGGGTCCTGGGTTGAAGCAGATCTCCCAGCGGAAGCCGTCGGGGTCCGCGAAGTAGCCGGAGTAGCCTCCCCACTCCCGCTCCTGGGCCTCGGTGACGTGCTGGGCCCCCGCCACGCGGGCCTGCTCGAGGACGCGGTCGACCCCGTCGGTGGTCGCGAGGTTGTGGGACAGGGTCAGGGGCGCGAGGCCGCCGGCGGGCGCCTGGCCCACCTCGGCCGTGAAGGCGTCGACGTCCCACAGGGAGAGCACCAGCTTGTCGCCCGCCTTGAACATCAGCACCTCCCCCGGCACGTCGACTGCCGGGTCCCAGCCGAGCCCGTCCACGTAGAACGACCGGGAGGCTCCGAGGTCGCGCACCGCGAGGGTGATGAAGGAGACACGTTGGTCCATGGCCCCACCATGCCAGCGCGCACCGACAGTGGCTACCGTCGCACGACGGCTACCGGCACTCGGCCAGGGTGCGGCGCTGCCGTCCGTCGTCGTCGAAGTTGTCCGCGTCGAGCCACGCCTCGAACCCGGCGCCGACGGCCGGCCACTCGGCGTCGGTGACCGAGAACCAGTCGGTGTCGCGGTTGCGTCCCTTGTAGACCATCGCGTTGCGGAAGCGGCCCTCGTGGGTGAACCCGTACCGGACTGCAGCCCGTCGCGACGGCTCGTTGCGGGAGTCGCACTTCCACTCGTAGCGGCGGTGGCCCAGGTCGTCGAACGCGTGGCGCATCAGCAGGTGCTGGGCCTCGGTCGCGGCCCTCGTCTGCTTGAGCCGCTCGCCGTACAGGACCGCGGCCACCTCCACCGAGCCCTGGGCCGGGTCGATCCGCATCCACGACACGACCCCCTCGAGGACGCCGCTGGACCGCGGCACGATGGCCCACGTGAGTGACGCGGCGGCAGTCGCCCATGCGCCGCAGTACTGCTGCGCCTGGGCCTCGTCCCGGGGCGGCTCGTCGGGACGGTAGGTCCACAGCCACGGCTCGGACACGTGGGCGAGGAGCTCGCGACCGTGATCTGCGGTGATGGGCACGAGGTCGACGTACGCCCCGGCGAGGGCGGTGCGACCGGGACGGGAGGCCCCCTGCCACGCGACCGGCTCCCCGATGGCCTGCCCGAACTCGTTGGTGCGCGTCATGGGCACATCTGACACGGTGGAGCGATGGGATCGCCACTCGATGCGCTCAAGAAGGCCGCACAGGCCGTCGTCGGAGCACCGCACGTCTTCAACGCCGCGCGGGGTGCGGGGGCCAGCAGCTCGGCTGCGGCCGACGTGATGGCCGCGTCCGCAGCGGCCGTCCAGGTGGCCGCCTCGCACACCGACGGGACGCCGGGGATGCAGAACGCCATCCGCCACTTCGTGTGGCAGGCCTACATCGCCGGGCGCCACGGGACCGCCGTGGCCGAGGCGGTCGCCGCCGCCCACGAGGAGGGACGCGACACCCCTCACGACACCCGGGTGGACCTGCACAACAACGCCGTCGGCCGGGCGTACGGCGTCGCCCACTCCGCCGAGATCGGGCAGGGCTCCCTGCCCGACGCCCTCGGACGGCTGGCCGGGGTCGCCGAGGAGAAGTGGGCCGCCGACGAGCTGGTGTGGGTCAAGCCCCACTGAAGAGGTCGCGGACGGCGGCCATCCCCGCGTGCACCTCGGCGTACGACGTCGACAGCGGCGAGAGCCCGATGCGCAGGCCGCCGGGGTCGCGGTAGTCGGGGATGACGTCGCGCTCCCAGAGCGCAGCGGTGAGCTCGCGCATCCGGTCGTGGTGCAGCGTCACGTGCCCGCCCCGCAGCTCGGGGTCACGCGGGGACGCCAGGGTGACGCCGTGCTCGCCCAGCCAGGCGTCGGCCAGGTCCACGGCGTACGACGTGAGGGCCTTGGACTTGGCCCGGACCGCGTCGATGCCGGCCCGGTCGAGCAGCGCCAGCATGTCCTGCATGGCGAGCATCCCGACGACGGCGGGCGTGCCTGAGATGAAGCGCCGGATGCCGCCCGACGGCTGGTAGCCCGGACCCATGAGGAACGGGTCCGCGTGGCCCATCCAGCCCTGGATGGGCTGCTGGAGGGCGGGTGCGCCCGACGAGCCGTCGAGGTGGCGCTGGGCGACGTAGGCGAAGGCCGGCGAGCCGGGCCCGCCGTTGAGGTACTTGTACGTGCAGCCGACCGCGAGGTCCACGCCCCAGCGGTCGAGCTCGACCGGCACCGAGCCGGCGGAGTGGCACAGGTCCCAGACCACGAGGGCGCCGGCGTCCTGGACCACGGGCGTGATGGCCTCGACGTCGGCCAGGTGGCCCGAGCGGTAGGCGACCTGGCTGAGGACGACGACGGCCGTCTGCTCCCCCACGACCGCCCGGACCTGCTCGACGGTGACGCCGGCCTCGCGCTCGACCTCGATCCACCGCACGGCAAGCCCGCGCTCGGCGGCGATCCCCTCCACGATGTACCGGTCGGTCGGGAAGTTGTCGGAGTCGATGACGATCTCGCGTCGACCCGGGCGCGCGTCGACGGCGGCCCGGATGAGCTTGTAGAGCAGCACCGTGGTCGAGTCCCCGACGGTGGTCTGGCCCGCCGCCGCGCCCAGGCTCACGCGAGCGATCTCGTCGCCGAGGGTCAGGGGCAGGTCGTACCAGCGCTCGTCCCAGCCGCGGATGAGGCGGGTGCCCCACTCCTCCTCCACGAAGGAGCGCATTCGCTCCCCGGTGGCGGCCAGCGGGCGGCCCAAGGAGTTGCCGTCGAAGTAGACGAGGGAGGTGTCCGCGCCGACGAACTCCGACCGGTGAGCGGCCAGCGGGTCGGCGGCGTCGAGGGATGCGGCGTACGCCGCGGTGGTGTCGGAGGTGGCGACGTCGCTCATGCGGCACAGCCTCTCAGACCACGCGGCACGCGGGCACGCGCCGCGGCCGCCACCCCCAAGGATGAAGGGCGCAGACATACCCCATCTGGATACGTAGATTCGATCCGCAGCCCCGCTCCCTGCGGGCCGCATCTCGGGAGGGAAACACATGATCAGCACCATTCGTACGGTCACCGTCGCGTTCGTCGCGGCGGTCGCCATGGCCGTAGGCCTCAGCACCGTCGGCATCGCCCCCGCCACCGCCGCACCCGGCGACTGGACCACCGTCGCGAAGACGGCCGAGGGCAAGATGCGCAGCAAGCTCGTCGGCGAGACGTCCACGGGCCGCAAGGTCACCGGCTCCTTCACCCCGAAGCGCTTCGTGGAGAAGAACGGGAAGATCCTGGCCAAGGGTGTCGTCCGCGGCGAGTACACCACCAAGTCGGGCGCCACCAAGACCTTCAAGGTCAAGCGCGCAGTGCCGGTCAAGAAGGCCAACGGCACCCCGCTCACCGCCCGCGCGGCCAACAACCGCGCCGACTGCGACGTCCTCAACCTCGTGCTGGGCCCGCTGGACCTCAACGTGCTGGGCCTCACCGTCAGCCTGAACCGGGTCCTCCTCGACATCGTCGCCGTCTCCGGTGCCGGCAACCTGCTGGGCAACCTGCTCTGCGCGGTGGCCGGCCTGCTCGACGGCGGCGGCCTGCTCAGCAACCTGCTGGGTCAGATCACCGACCTGCTCAACCAGATCCTCGGGCGACTCGGCCTCCCGGCCTGAGCCACCCGGAAACCGGGGCAGCGCAGGGGCTTTGATTGTCCTCTGCGCTGCCCTACAGTTTGAGACGAGGCGCCACGCGTCTTGGACCAGCCCCGATCAACCCCCCGGCGATCTGGGGCTGTGTCCTATTTGGGGCCCGTTCAGCTGGTCACGGCGCCGTGCGCGGCGGACTGCACGACCTTCGCGTACTTGCCGAGGACACCACGCGTGTACTTCGGCGGCAGCGGCTCCCAGCCCACCTTGCGGTCCTCCCAGGAGTCGCTGCCCTCGGCGGGCTCGACGTCCAGCGTCTGGTGGGCCACGTCGAGGGTGATCCGGTCGCCGTCGCGGATGAACGCGATCGGGCCGGCGTCCACCGCCTCGGGGGCGATGTGGCCCACGCAGAGCCCGGTCGTGCCGCCGGAGAAGCGCCCGTCGGTGATGAGCAGGACGTCCTTGCCGAGGCCGGCACCCTTGATCGCGCCGGTGATGGCGAGCATCTCGCGCATGCCGGGTCCGCCCTTGGGGCCCTCGTAGCGGATGACCACCACGTCGCGGGGCTTGATCTCGCCGGCGGTCAGGGCGTCGAGCGCCTTGCGCTCACCGTCGAAGACGCGAGCGGTGCCGGTGAAGGTCGAGTCGTCGAACCCGGCGCTCTTGACCACGGCACCCTCCGGGGCCAGCGAGCCCTTGAGGATGGTGATCCCGCCGGTGGCGTGGATGGGGCGGTCGAGGTTGCGCAGCACCTCGCCGTCGATGTGCCGGGGCGCGAGGGCCTCGAGGTTCTCGGCCATGGTGCGGCCCGTGACGGTGAGGGTGTCGCCGTGCATCAGTCCTGCGTCGAGCAGCGCCTTCATCACGACCGGGATGCCGCCGATCTTGTCGACGTCGTTCATCACGAAGCGGCCGAAGGGCTTGAGGTCGCCGATGTGCGGGACCTTGGCACCGATCCGGTTGAAGTCGTCGAGCGTGAGGTCGACCTCGGCCTCGCGGGCGATGGCGAGGAGGTGGAGGACGGCGTTGGTCGACCCGCCGAGGGCCATCACGATGGCGATGGCGTTCTCGAAGGCGGGCCTGGTCATGATCTGGCGGGCGGTGATCCCCTGGCGGAGCATCTCGACGACGGCCTCGCCGGAGCGGTGGGCGAAGCCGTCGCGCCGGCGGTCGACGGCAGGCGGGGCCGCGCTGCCGGGCAGGCTCATGCCGAGCGCCTCGGCGACGCTGGCCATGGTGTTGGCGGTGTACATGCCGCCGCAGGCACCCTCACCGGGACAGATCGCCTTCTCGACGCGGGTGACCTCCTCCTCGGTGATCTTGCCGGCCAGGCACGCGCCGACGGCCTCGAAGGCGTCGATGATCGTGACGTCGTTGCCGTCGACCTGGCCGGGCATGGTCGAGCCGGCGTAGAGGAAGACGCTGGCGAGGTCGAGCCGCGCGGCGGCCATCAGCATGCCGGGCAGCGACTTGTCGCAGCCGGCCAGCAGCACGGAGCCGTCGAGCCGCTCGGCCATCATCACGGTCTCCACGGAGTCGGCGATGACCTCCCGGCTCACCAGGCTGAAGTGCATGCCCTCGTGGCCCATGGAGATGCCGTCGGAGACGGAGATGGTGCCGAACTCCAGCGGGTAGCCGCCGCCCGCGTGCACGCCGTTCTTGACGGCCTTCGCGAGCCGGTCGAGGCTCAGGTTGCACGGGGTGATCTCGTTCCAGCTCGACGCGACGCCGATCTGGGGCTTGACCCAGTCGTCGTCGCCCATGCCCACGGCGCGGAGCATCCCGCGTGCCGCGGCCTTCTCGAGGCCGTCGGTGACGTCTCGGGATCGGGGCTTGATGTCGGGCTGCTGTCCCGTCGGCTGGCTGGTCGGCTGGGTCATGGCGTCAGGCTAGTCCGGCCCTGGCGCCGGCTCGCCTCCCGTCTCAGCAGGCGCGGCGCTCGACGCCCCCGTTGCGCACTCCGTCGACCACCTCCGCCCTGGTCGGATGGTCGGGGGGCGTGCCGTAGGCGGCGCGCATGACGGCTCGCCACAGGCCCCGGTCGTAGGTCACGCAGGGGTCCCCCTCCTCGCGGGACCGCCGCCACTCGGCTGCCCCCTCGGCGCTCGGCAAGGAGTCGGGAGGCGACCACCACCCCTGTCCCCGAGGGTCGCAGTGGGCCGGGTAGTGACGATCGGCGCGGTCACGGATCGCCAGCGGGTCCATGGGCGCGACCCGGGCGCCGTCCTCGGCCACGGCCACCAGCGTCGCGCCGTCGAGGGCCAGCACCTCCTCGATGTCGGCCGTCGAGGGGATGGCACGGCCCGTCTCCCAACGGGCCACGCGGGACTGCGACACCCCGAGCCGCGCCGCGAGACCCCGCTGCGACACCCCGAGCTCGCGGCGTACGCGTCGGACCAGCCCGGGCAGGGCGTCCAGGAACGGGAGCCCCGCCCGCGTGGTCGGCGCCTCCGTGTCCACGCCGATCGCATCCGCCTCGTCCATGCCGCTCCCCTCGTCCGTCCCGTCCGTCCCGACCTCGTCACCCGAGGCAAGCACCGGCCACCGACATCGGCGTACCGCACGAGCAGGTCGTCCACAGGAACGCTCGGCGCCGGGACGACCGGGTCGCGCGGTACGACCTGAGTCACCGGGTGACTCAGGTCCCAGCGGTGACAGGGTCGGGGTCCGCGCTGCGAGCTGAGTCACCGGGTGACTCAGGTCGTAGCGGTGCCGCGGGGCCGTCCGGGCGTGCGCGGAGGCAGGATTGGCCCCATGAGTCAGGTCGCGGAGTCGCTCGACGAGCTCTGCGCGCGGCTCGGGGACCTCGGCTGGGTGCGCGACGTGCTCGTCGGCGGGTCGATGGCGACCGGTGACCACCGGGTCGGCGTGAGCGACGTCGACCTGGTCGCGCTGGTCGAAGGACCGATGGATGCCGAGCGCGTGGCCGGCGTCCGATCCCTGCACACCGCCCTGGACCACGGCACGGCCCGTGGCCTGGACCTGGGCTGCGTGTACGTGGACGAGCGCACGCTCGCGGACGTCGAGGCCCGCCACCCGACGTGGACGCACGGTGTGCTCGTCGAGCGTCACCTCTCGCCGCTCGCCCGGGTGGAGCTGGTGCGGCACGGGCGGGCGCTGCGGGGCCATGGCCTGAGCGGGCGCTCCCCCGCCGCCGTGCTCCCACCGGCGGACGACGACGCGGTGCGCGCGGCGGTCCGGGCCGAGCTGGAGGGGTACTGGACGTGGGCCGTACGCCGACCCTGGATGTGGCTCGACCAGGGGATCGCCGATCTCGGCCTCGTCACGATGGCGCGGGCCCGGCACGCGCTCGCGCGCGGCGAGCTGGCGACCAAGACGGCCGTGCTCCACGACCTGGCCGTGCCGCCCCGGCTGGCGAGGCAGGTGCGGGCGCGACGGACCGGAGATGCCCCGCGGTCCCCGCTCCTGCTCCGACCGTGGGCCGCGGCGTACGCGTGGCGCGACGCGCGACGGACGATCAGCGCTGCTCGGCCGCGGCCTCGAGGGAGGCCAGTCCGCGGTCGAAGTCCTTGGCGATGGCCCGGTCGAAGAACAGCTTGCCCGCGAGCGACATGACCGGGTTGCGGTGTCCCGACATCGTCCAGACGACCCGCGTGTGGCCACCGCCGACCTGCACGAGGTCGAAGGTCGTGAGGTTGCGTGCCTTGAACGGCTTGAGGAACTGCAGGTCGACGGCCACCCGCGACGGCGTGGACTCCACGATCTCCATCGCGCCTTCCCCCGCCTTGCGGTTGCCCGACCAGCGGTAGTGCGAGCCCACCCCGGTCGCGGGGCCCTGGTAGCTGCGCTCGAGGTCCGGGTCCAGGCCCTCCCACGGCGACCACTGCTGCCACTCCCGGAAGTCGTCGACGAGTCCGTGGACGCGGTCGGTGGGAGCGTCGATCGTCGTCGAGCGGGACATCGAGAAGTCGGCCATGGCGTCAGTCTGCACTCAGTCGAGTGAGGCGGCGCGCACGAACATCACGTCGGGCAGGTCCTTGTGGATCTCCTGCCAGGTGCCCCCGGTGTCCGGCGAGCACCAGACAGCACCGTTGCGGCCGCCGAAGTACAGACCCGGCGAGTCGTGGTCGTCGACGCACATGGCGTCACGCATCACGGCCGCGAAGAAGCTGTCGGGCAGGGCGCCCTCGCCGAGGGGCTCCCAGTTCTCGCCACCGTCCGTCGTACGACACACGCGGGCCTTGCCCTCCACGGGCCAGCGGCCGCCAGCGTCCGCGATGGGGAACGTGTACGCCGTGCTGGCCTCGCGGGGGTGGGTCACCATGGCGAACCCGAACTCCGACGGCAGGCCGGGGGCGATGTCCTGCCAGGTCGCGCCGCCGTCGTCGGAGCGGTAGACACCGCCGTGGTTCTGCAGGAACAGGCGGTCCGGGTCCGTGGCGTCACGGGCGACCTTGTGCACGCACTGGCCGAACTCGGGGAAGTTGCGCTCGCCGGGGAAGAACTCGGCCTTCACCCCCGTGTTGGAGGCCGTCCAGGACGCGCCGCCGTCGGAGGTGCGGTAGACGCCGCCGGTCGAGATCGCCGCCAGCACCGAGTCCCCGTCGGTCGGGTGCGGCAGGATCGTGTGGAACGCCTGCCCGCCGAAGCCCTCGTTCCACTCCTGGCGGTGCGGGTGGTCCCAGAGCCCGCGCACCAGCTCGAAGGTCTCCCCGCGGTCGGTGGAGCGGAAGATCGCCCCCGGCTCGGTGCCGGCCCACACGACGCCGTCCTCGACACCGGGCGCCAGCTGCCACACCCGCGCCAGGGTGGCGGGGCTGCCGTCGGGCTGCGTCGCGTCCTCGGGGAAGCGGATCGCGCCGTTGGGCGTCTCCTGCCACGAGGCGCCGAGGTCGTCGGAGCGCCAGACCTGCGGACCGAGCCAGCTCGAGGAGGCCCCCGCGAACAGGCGCGGTGTGTCACCCCGCTTGTCGATGAGCACCGAGAAGACCTCCTCCATCGGGAAGTGCGGCCCGGTCCACTCCCAGGCCGTCCGGGCCTCGTCGGAGGTGCCCAGCCACAGACCCTTGCGAGTCCCGACCATCAACAGCGTGCGTCCCATGTCCACGTCTCCTGTCCCCGTATTCCTAATAGGAACAGTAGT
The DNA here is from genome assembly GCF_056401085.1 of Nocardioides sp. P4_G4. Taxonomy (NCBI): domain Bacteria; kingdom Bacillati; phylum Actinomycetota; class Actinomycetes; order Propionibacteriales; family Nocardioidaceae; genus Nocardioides; species Nocardioides sp. P4_G4. The sequence continues at coordinate 4,318 of NZ_JBFUKA010000087.1, read as the reverse complement.
CTCATCCCACCATGGGTCAAGACCTTCCCGTCACCTCGTACGCGCTGCTCGGCCTCCTGACGTTCGGGGACGAGCTGACGGGCTACGAGCTCAAGCAGCGCGCGGACGCCACCTTGCGCTTCTACTGGGTGTCCCCCGCGATGAGCCAGGTCTACAGCGAGCTGGGCCGGCTCACCGAGCGTGGCCTGGTCCTCACCCGGGGCGGGGGCGAGCGCAGCACCACGTACCGCCTCAGCGCGAAGGGCCGGCGCGAGCTCGAGGCCTGGATGCGCGGGACGGAGCCCGGGTTCTCCGTGCTGAAGCACCCGATCGCCCTGCGGCTCCTGCTCGGTCACGTCGTGGACACGCCGACCACCATCGCCATGCTCGAGGCCCACGTCGCCGCCCTCGACGCCGAGCGGGACGCGCTGGTCCAGGTGCGGGAGGGGCTCCGTGGCGCCGACGCCCCCGGACAGCGCTTCCGCAACCCGGGTCTCGTCGCGGACTGGGGGCTGGACTACTTCGAGAACGAGCGTCGTATCGTCACCACTCTCATCGAGCGCCTGCGATCAGAGGGGGACGAGTGAGACGAGCCATCTGGCTGGTGGTCGTCGGCATCGTCTCCGTGCAGGTCGGCGCTGCCTTCGCCAAGGACCTCTTCGGGACCATCTCCCCCACCGCGATCGTCTGGTTGCGCCTGGTCACCAGCGCGCTCGTCCTCACCGCCGTCGCCCGCCCCCGTCTCGCGGGCCGCACCCGGGAGGACTGGGCGGTCGTCGTCGGCTTCGGCGTCAGCCTCGGACTGATGAACTGGGCGATCTACCAGTCCTTCGCCCGGATCCCGCTCGGCATCGCGGTCACCATCGAGTTCATCGGACCGCTCACCCTGGCCGTCCTCGGCTCCCACCGGGCCCGCGACCTCATCTGGGTCGGCCTGGCCGCCCTCGGCGTGCTGCTGCTGGGGTTCGAGCCTGCGGACCTGACCGTGGCCGGGGTCGCGTACGCCCTGCTCGCCGGCGCCGCGTGGGCGGCGTACATCCTGCTCAGTGCCCGCACCGGCGCCCGCTGGCCGGGGCTCGACGGGCTGGCCGTCGCCAGTGTCCTGGCCACCCTGATGCTGACCGTCCCCGCGATCGTCTCCGGCGGGGACACCCTCCTGGACGGGCACGTTCTCCTCGTCGGGGCGATGATCGGACTGCTGTCCTCGGTCATCCCCTACAGCTGCGAGATGGTCGCCCTGCGGACCCTGCCGCCGTCCGTCTTCTCGATCCTGATGAGCCTGGAGCCCGCGGCGGCGGCGCTGGCCGCGATCGTCGTGCTGGACGAGTTCCTCACGCCCCTGCAGGGCGTAGCGATCGGCTGCGTGATCGCCGCCAGCGTGGGCGCCACCCGGAGCAGGCCCGTGCACACCGAGCCCGCCCCGGACTGACTCCGGCACACTTGAACCCATGCCCACCCCTCCGGCTCCCGGGTCCACCGAGGTCAACGGTCGCCGCGCGATCGGCTACGTCGACGGGATGTCCGACGCGACCTATGTCGAGCTCCGGGCGAGCCACTTCGTGCAGATGGAGCACCCCGAGACGGTCCACGGGCTGCTCCTCGAGCTGCTGGCGCGGGTCTCCTGATGCGGGTGCGGCTGGCGCTGTCGGCCCTCGTCGGCGCCTCCGTGCTGGCCGGCTGCTCCGACGGCGGCACCGAGCCCGCGATACCCAGCGTCACCCAGCCCACCGACGCCACGCCGGACGGACCCGCCGGCACGCCGACCGGGTCGGGGTCGAGCGCCGCACCGGGCGCGGCCCCCCGGGTCGCCGGGACGGTCGCCTCGGGACTGGAGGTGCCCTGGGGGATCGACTTCCTCGACGACGGCACCGCGCTGGTGACCGAGCGCGACAGCCGACGGGTGCTGGCCGTCGACGGGTCCGGCGACGTCCGCGAGGTCGGCGAGGTGAGCGAGGCGCAGCCCGAGGGCGAGGGCGGCCTGCTGGGCCTGGCCGTCGACCCGGCCAGCGACGGCCGCGACGTCTACGTCTACGCCACCGCCGCCGACGACAACCGGGTGCTGCGCGCCGAGCTCGCCGACGGGCGGCTCGGTCCGGCGGAGGTCGTCCTCGACGGCATCCCGAAGGGCTTCGTCCACGACGGTGGCCGCCTCGTGTTCGGGCCCGATGGGTGCCTCTACGTCTCCACCGGCGAGACCGGGGACCCGGACCTCGCCCAGGACCCGGACTCACTGGCCGGCAAGATCCTGCGCATCACCACCGACGGCGAGCCGGCGCCCGGCAACCCCGACCCCGACTCCCCCGTCTGGTCGTTGGGCCACCGCAACGTGCAGGGTCTGGCCTTCGACGACGAGGGCCGGCTGTGGGCCTCGGAGTTCGGCGACTCGACGTACGACGAGATCAACCTCATCGAGCCCGGCGGCAACTACGGCTGGCCCCTCGTCGAGGGGCCCGGGGGCGGGGACGACTTCGTGGACCCGCTGGTCGTCTGGCCCACGTCGGCCGCGTCCCCGTCGGGGATGGCGTACGCCGAGGGGTCCCTGTGGGTCGGGGCGCTGCGCGGCGGGCGGCTGTGGCGGGTACCGGTACGCGGGGACAGGCTCGGTGAGCCGTCCGGGTTCCTCGAGGGCGACTACGGACGGATCCGCACGGTCGTCACCACGCCCGAGGGCGACCTGTGGGTGACGACGTCCAACCGCGACGGACGCGGCACCCCGGCCGACGAGGACGACCGCATCCTCGAGGTGGTTCCCGGTGGTTGAGGTGCGAGCACAGCGAGCCTCGAGACCCCTCAGGTCCGCGTGACCACCGAGCGCCGCGAGGCCCGCCGCAGCGTGGTGAGGATCGCCGGGCCGAGCACGACCAGGGCCACCGATGTGGTGATGGCCCGCCCGGTGTCCCAGCTCCCCGTCGAGGTCAGCAGGGTGTAGATCGCGAAGCGGTGCAGGTTCTCCACCAGCGGGGCGCCGGCGACGTACGAGAGCGACCCCTCGTGTCCGGGCACCGCGATGCCGAGGGTGAAGGGCCAGCTCGAGAGGTTCATCAAGATCCCGAAGGCGTACGACGCGACGATGCCGTAGGCGACCAGCACGGCGATCTCGGCGCGGCCCGTGAACCGTCGCGGCAGCAGCCCGGCGCCCATGCCGATCCACGCCGACAGGAGCATCTGGAACGGCAGCCACGGCCCCACCCCGGCGGTCATCAGGGCGCTGGCGAACAGCGACGTGCAGCCGAGCACGAAGCCGAAGCCCGGCCCGAAGACCCGCCCGCCCAGGATCAGCAGGAAGAAGACCAGCTCGATGCCCGCGGTGCCCGCCCCGAGCCCGCGCAGCACCGCGTTGACGGCGCTCAGGACGCCCAGGATCGCCAGCACCCGCGCGTCCATGCCGCCCTCGCCGAACTCGGCCAGCACGATCACGATGACCAGCGGCAGCAGGAGCAGGAAGAAGAACGGCGGGTCCACCCGTCCGCCCTCGGGCACCCGCAGCAGCAGCGGCCAGCAGAGCATCACCAGTCCGGCCACCGAGGCGGCGGTCAGCACCATGGCCGACCGGGCCCGGATGGGGACCGCCACGGGGCGGGGAGCCGTCTCGACGCTCACCGCTGTCCCTCCAGTGCCGCCACGACCTCGTCGACGCGCAGCCAAGGGGCGCCCAGGATCTTGGTGACCTGCGGGGCGTACGACGGCGACGCGGCCACGACCTGCCGGGTCCCGCCCGCGGACACGACCTCGCCCTCGGCGAGCACGACCACGTCGTCGGCCACCGAGGCGACGAACTCGACGTCGTGGGTCGCGATGAGCACGGCGTGACCGTCGTCGGCGAGGTCGCGCACGATCGCGGCGAGCTGGCGCTTGGCGGCGTAGTCCAGTCCCCGCGTCGGCTCGTCGAGCAGGAGCACCCGGGGGCTGGTCGACAGCACGATGGCCAGGACCAGGGCCAGCCGCTGCCCCTCGGAGAGATCCCGCGGGTGGTGCTGGGCATCGATGTCCGGCGCGAGCCGGTCGAGGAGTGCCCGGCAGGTGCCCTGTCCCCCGTCGCTCGCGCGGTCGGCCGCCGCGCACTCCTCGTCGACCGTCTCGAGGTACAGCAGGTCGGCGGCGGTCTGGGGCACGAGCCCCACGTGTGTACGCCGCCGGTCCGCGGGCAACCGGGCCGGGTCGGCACCGGCGACCGCGACGGAGCCGGAGCGCCGTTGGTGGGCTCCCTGCAGCGTCCAGATCAGCGTCGACTTGCCCGACCCGTTGCGTCCCATGAGGGCCGTGACGTGCCCGGCCCGCAGCTCGACGTCGACGTCGCGCACCGCCACGTGGGCCCCGTGGGTGACGGTGAGGCCGTGGG
>NZ_JBFUKA010000086.1:0-18484 GCF_056401085.1 Nocardioides sp. P4_G4 | reverse complement strand
GCCCGCAGGGGTCCGACGCGCCGAGGGGGGACGGCGGCGGGCTCACGCCCGCCCAGCGCCGCGCCCTGGCCCACCCCGGCACGGTGCTGCGGACGCCGGGCCAGACGTCCGACGGCGTGCGCGGGGAGATCGCGAAGCCGTGGCCGGCGGGACGGCGGGCGAAGGCCCGGGTGACCAGCGACGTCACCTACGACATCGCGCCCGGCATCCAGATCCGTGAGTGGGACCAGGTCGACGCGCGCGGTCCGATCCGCGCCAACCTGCTCACCGTGGACCTCAACGCCGCCAACATCTCCATCGACCACCTCGGCAGCAAGTACGCCGTGCGCCGCAAGACCGTGAGCAACTTCGGGGCCCTCGAGGGGGCCATCGGAGCGGTCAACGGTGACTTCTTCGACATCTCCGACACCGGGGCCGCGCTCGGCCCCGCGGTGGACCGCGAGCGAGGCATCATCAACGGGTCGGCGACCGGCTGGATCCCGGAGAACGCGTCCTTCTACCTCGACGCCACCGGCTACCACGTGGGCCCGATGGTGACGAAGACCAAGCTGCGCCAGCGCCCCCGCTGGCCCGTCTCCGGCCTCAACGCCGCGACGGTCGCCGACAACACCCTGGGCCTGTACACCTCCGACTGGGGCTGGACCAAGGGCTACTCGGTGACCGACGGCGACAAGGACGTCCGCGAGGTCGTCGTCGTCGACGGACGCATCAAGTCCAACAAGGCCGTGCTCTCCAAGGGCAAGAAGGTCAAGGGCCAGGTCATCGTCGGCCGCGGCTCGGCCGCCAGGCTGCTCAAGCAGCTCAAGGTCGGACGCAAGGCGACCTTCAAGTACAAGAGCAAGCCGAGCGCCACCATGGCCGTCTCGGGCGACCGGGCCATCCTGCTCGACGGCGTGCGCACGGTCGTCAACGACCGCCTGCTGCACCCCCGGACCTCCGTGGGCATCGACACCGACGGCAACCGGCTGCTCTTCCTCGTCATCGACGGCCGCTCCGCCTACAGCCGGGGCTACACCATGGTCGAGCTGGCCACCATGATGTCGACGCTCGGCGCGGAGAACGCCCTCAACCTCGACGGCGGCGGGTCCTCCACCATGTACTCGCGCAAGGTGACCGGCGAGATGGGGCTCATCAACGAGCCCTCCGACGGCTACGAGCGCAAGGTGGCCAACGCCGTCGGCATCTTCTACAACGGCGTCTTCCCGCCGATCACGCCTCCGGTGGTGCCCACCCCGACGCCGGTCCCCACGCCCGTCCCGACGCCGGCCCCCACGCCGACGCCCACTCCGACGCCCTGACGCCCTGCCTCGACGACCGGGTCTACGGGGCGTCGACGAGGAACAGTGCGACCGAGGTGACGGCCACGAGGCACTGCACCCCGGACTTGGGGACGATTCCCTTCACCTCGTAGCCCTCGAAGGTCTTGGTGAGCTCGATGCCGGTCGGCTCGTCGCAGCCGATGGCGACCACCGCGCCCATCAGGGTCTGGCCGTCCGGTACGTCGGTGTCCCGCACCGCCGCCTCGACCTGCGGACCGAGGTCGGCACCGAAGGTGGCGGTGAAGTCCTCCACCGCGGCCCTGTCCGTCAGCGGCACGGGTTGCGGGGTCACCTCGCCGTCGGCGTTGGAGGCGCTGACGATGAGTGTCGTGGAGGTCGAGGCCGTGTCGCCGGCCACCAGGACGGCACCGCCGCCGGTCGAGGTGTCGCCCTGCGTCGAGGTGTCGCCCCCACCTCCCGTGGCGCTCGACGAGTCGCCCGGACCGGGCGTGCCCTCGTCGCTCGCGCTGGTGCTGGTGGTGGGCTCGGTCGCGGTGTCGGCGGACCCGCTCCCGTCGGACTGGCCGCAGCCCGCGAGGACGGCGGCAGCGAGTGCTCCCGTGAGGACGAGGCGGGCCGTCGCGCTGCTCAGCATGTGCGTCATGGTGACTGGGACGATAGCGACGCCGCAGCCGTTCCCGACAGCTCGGCGTCCTAGGCTCGCCGCATGCCTCGCTTCAGCCGTGCCGAGCTCGAGTCCTTCCGCGGCGCCGAGGTCCCCGACCTGCTCGGTCCGGACCTGCGGCTGCTGTTCGTGGGGATCAACCCCGGGCTGTGGACCGCGGCGACCAGCACCCACTTCGCCCACCCCGCCAACCGCTTCTACCCCGCCTTGCTGCAGGCAGGGATCCTCGAGCGCCGCATCGACCCGGCCGCAGGGATGACCGACTCCGACCGCGACCATCTGCGGGCCCGGGGCATCGGGATCACCAACCTCGTCCGCCGGGCCACCGCCCGGGCCGACGAGCTGACCCGCGACGAGCTGCGCGACGGCGCCTCGGCACTCACCGCCCTCGTGGAGGAGCGGCGTCCGCGCGTCGTGGCCGTCGCCGGGATCACGGCGTACCGCCAGGCGTTCGGGCTGCCGAAGGCCGTGGTCGGGGAGCAGCCCGAGGCGCTCGGTGGCGCTCGGCTGTGGGTCGTGCCCAACCCGAGCGGACTCAACGCCCACCACACGGCGGCCACGCTGGCGCAGGCCTACGCCGAACCGGCACGGGCCGCGGGGGTGCTGAGCTGACCAGGGGTCGCGGGTCACCCCGACCACGGCTCCTCGTGGTCACCGAGCCTGCCGGTCCGTCCGAGCCCGGACTCGATCTCGCCCTCGAACACCTCGGACGCGTCGACCATCAGCACGGCCCGGGCCCGCCCGTGGCCGGGCAGCTCGACGGTCCCACCGACGTCGTGCGCCTTCTCGAGGAACTCCGCCAGCAGGAACCGCAGCCAGGCACCGGCCGTCACCACGCCCGTCCGCCCGGCGAGGCGGAGGCAGCAGCCGTCGGCGCACGGCACCCAGGGGCAGGGTCCGGGCGGCTGTCGCGGCCAGATCCTGCCCACCCGGCGCGGGAGGGCGAGAGGGGCTCCCCCGTGATCGCGCACGGGGTGGCGCCCGAAGYCGGCGAGGAAGACGACGTCGTCCCGTGGCAGCGCCGGGGTCACGCGCAGCCGCTCGCGACCGGCGACCTCGTCGGTGTCGTCGGCATCGGTGCTGTTGGTGTCGTGGTCGGTGCCGGAGGTGTCGATGTCCATGTCGGGACCATCCCGACGGGCACCGACAACCATGCCCACGCGGCGTACGACTGTGGAGGGGCACGTCCCGGTGATCATCTGTGGACGGTCGGCGGCGCGGGCGGACGCACGACCGGCCAGCCTGTGGGTCGTGCGTGCACGCTCAGGCGCGACAGGGCAGGCTGGGCGCGTGTCCCCGTCCGAGAACGCATCCGCCGACGCCCCTGTCACCACCGGTGTCACCCACGCCCCCGGTCCTGACGGCACTCCCCGGCCCGACGACCAGCCGGTGCGCGAGGCCGTGCGGGAGTACGCCGCCGTCCAGCCCGGGCTGGTGCCGGTCACGGCGCGCTTCGTGGAGCTCATCCGGACCCTGCTCGACGACGCGGGCATCAACTACCTGAGCGTCGACGGTCGCACCAAGAGCGTGGCGTCCTTCGCCGCCAAGGCCGCCCGCACCGTCGACGGACGCCTCCTCTACCCGGACCCGCAGCGCCAGATCACCGACCAGGTCGGGGTCCGTGTCATCACCTACGTGCACGCCGACGTGGCGGCGGTCGCCGGGCTGCTCGACGACGAGCTGCAGATGCTCGACGACCGCGACCTCGGCCAGGAGACCGCACGGGAGGGCCGCTTCGGCTACGCGAGCCGCCACCTCCTCGTCACGCCCGACGACCCCGCGCCCGCGACGTACGACGACCTGGCGGGCCACCGCGCGAGCGTGCAGGTGCGCACGGTGCTGCAGCACGCGTGGGCCGAGTTCGAGCACGACATCCGCTACAAGGGCACGGTCCCCGCCGAGCACGCCCCCGACCTGGACCGACGCTTCACCCTCGCGGCCGGGCTGCTCGAGCTCGCCGACCACGAGTTCTCGGCGATCCGGGAGCGCCTCCAGGCCGCGGCCCCCCTCCAGCCGCACGAGGAGGACCCCAGCGACCCGCGGATCAGCGCGCAGGAGCTGGCGACCTTCCTCGCCGGGCAGTACGCCGACGCCGGCTGGTCGCACACCGACCACTACGGCTGGATCGCCGGGCTCCTCCTCGAGCTGGGCGTCACGTCCCTCGACGAGCTGGGCGGGCTGCTCACCTCGGTCGACCCGGACGCGATCATCCGGCGGATGGGCTACCGCTACCCGGCCGGCGCCGTACGACGCCTCGACGACGCGCTGCTCGCGATCTTCGGCCGGCAGTACGTCGACCTGACCGGCAATGCACACCGGGTGCCGCTGCTGACCGCGCGGCTCGAGAAGCTGAGCACGCCCGGGGGGTGACCTCCCACCAAATAGGGTGAGGCCATGCGCCTGCCGAGCTGGACCACGTACACCCCGATCCTGGCCGCGCTCCTGCTGGTCCTCACCTGGGGGCGCTACCCCGGCCCCGTGGTGCTGGCCCTGGTCGCCGTGCTCCTCATGGGTGCCGTCGTCAGCGCCGTGCACCACGCCGAGGTGGTGGCCCACAAGGTGGGTGAGCCCTTCGGGTCGCTGCTGCTGGCGGTCGCGGTGACCATCATCGAGGTCGGCCTCATCGTCACCTTGATGGTGACCAGCAAGGGCGACACCTCGGGGCTCGCGAGGGACACGGTCTTCGCCGCGGTGATGATCACCGTCAACGGCATCATGGGCCTGTCGCTGCTGGTGAGCGCGAGGAGGCACCGGATGGCGGTGTTCAACCCCGAGGGCACCGCGTCGGCGCTGACCACGGTCATCATCCTGGCCACCATCTGCCTGGTGCTGCCGACGTTCACCACCTCCCAGAGCGGACCGGAGTACTCCGGCACCCAGCTGGCCTTCGTGGCCGTGGCGTCCCTCGTCCTCTACGGGATGTTCGTGGTGACCCAGACCGGCCAGTACCGCGACTTCTTCCTCTCGGTCGACCGCGACGGCGCCACCCTCGACCAGGACGGGGACGGCCACGCCGACCCGCCGAGCGGTCGCGCCACCGCGATCAGCCTGGCACTGCTGATCGTGTCGCTCGTCTCGGTCGTCGGCCTGGCGAAGGTCGAGTCCCCCTCCATCGAGGACGCCGTCGACGCGGTCGGCTTCCCCAACGCCGTCGTCGGCGTCGTCATCGCCCTGCTGGTGCTGGCCCCCGAGTCCATCGCCGCCGTGCGGGCCGCCGCCCGCGAGCGCGTGCAGGTCAGCCTCAACCTCGCGCTCGGCTCCGCGATGGCGTCCATCGGCCTCACCATCCCGGCCATCGCGGTCGCCTCGATCTGGCTGGACGGGCCGCTGGCCCTGGGCCTCGACAGCGTGCAGATCGTGCTGCTGTTCATGACGGTGATCGTCAGCATCCTGACGGTGCTGCCGGGACGCTCCAAGCCGCTCCAGGGCGGCGTACACCTCGTCGTGCTCGCGGCCTTCGTGTTCCTGACCATCGCCCCCTGACGCGTCGCACCGCCCGCTTGGGAGCGACCCGGGCTCGGGGCGCGCCCGGAGAAGCGGTGAGCAGGCCACATTCCTGCGACCAGGAAGGTGGCTGGGACACCTCCCCCGGGCGTGGCGTGGCGAGACACGCGCCCGGGCGGTCACCAGGCCACAGTCGCGGCGACGGGAATGTCGGTCAGTCACCGCTCGCGGGCGGACGCGGACGCGGGCGCGCCCGGGTCGACCCGAGCGCGGGCAGCCGGCCGAGCCATGCCGAGCCCGCGAGACCTACTGCGAGAACGCCGCGTCGAAGGACGCGCTCGGCGGCTCGAAGTCGAACCCGCGGAGGAACTCCAGCGCCTCGGGAGCGCCCCGGAGCCGGTCCATCCCGGCGTCCTCCCACTCCACCGAGATCGGCCCGTCGTAGCCGATGGCCCGCAGCGCCCGGAAGCAGTCCTCCCACGGCACGTCCCCGCGCCCGGCGGACACGAAGTCCCAGCCACGGTGCTGGTCCCCCCAGGGCAGGTGCGAGGAGAGCACGCCGTTGCGCCCGCCGCCGAGCCGCATCCGGGTGTCCTTGCAGTCCACGTGGTAGATCCGGTCGGCGAAGTCGGTGATGAACGCGACGGGGTCGAGGTCCTGCCACATCATGTGGCTCGGGTCCCAGTTCAGCCCGAAGGCCTCACGGTGGCCGATGGCCTCCAGCGTGCGCACCGTGGACCAGTAGTCGTAGGCGATCTCGGAGGGGTGCACCTCGTGCGCGAACCGCACGCCGCACTCGTCGAAGACGTCGAGGATGGGGTTCCAGCGATCGGCGAAGTCCTGGTACCCGGCCTCGATCCGCGAGGCGGGCACCGGCGGGAACATCGCGACGTACTGCCAGATGGCGGAGCCGGTGAAGCCGACCACCGTCGTCACGCCGAGCTTCTGGGCCAGCCGCGCGGTGTGCTGCATCTCCTCGGCGGCGCGCGTGCGCACGCCCTGGGGCGATCCGTCGCCCCAGACCCGCGGCCGGAGGATCGCCTCGTGGCGGAAGTCGATCGGGTCGTCGCAGACCGCCTGGCCGGTGAGGTGGTTGGAGATGGCCCACAGCTTCAGGCCGTGCCGCTCGAGGATCGAGAGCCGCTCGGCGACGTAGTCGTCGTCGTCCCAGCGCCAGGCGTCGAGGTGCTCGCCGGAGACCGCGATCTCGAGCCCGTCGTAGCCCCAGCCGGCCGCCAGCCCGGCGACCTCCTCGAGCGTCAGGTCGGCCCACTGGCCGGTGAAGAGGGTGTACGGACGGGTCATGGGCGCTGCTCCAGGCTGACGGGCGATGCCGCGGCGGGCACCGGGACGGGGGTCGCGGCGGGCGGGGTCGAGGACACGGGCGCCGGCTCGACGGTGACGCAGGTGCCCGACTGTGCCGCACTGGCCTCGATGGCCGCCAGCACCCGCTGCACGCGAGCACCGTCGGCGAAGGACGGCGACGGGGCGCGCCCCTCGGCGATGCAGGTGAGCAGGTCGGCGGCCTGGTTGACGAACGTGTGGTCCCACCCGAGCACGTGGCCCGGCGGCCACCACGCCCCGACGTACGGGTGGTCGGACTCGGTGACCAGGATCCGGGTGCCGCCGGCGCCGGTGTCGACGACCAGCTCGTTGAGCGACTCCAGCTCGAAGCGCAGCGACCCCTGCGAGCCGTAGACCTCGAGCGAGAGGCCGTTCTTGTGCCCGTGCGCCATCCGGCTCACCTCGACGCTGGCCACCGCGCCGCGCGCGGTGCCGAGGGTGGCCCAGGCCGCGTCGTCGACGGTGACGTCCTCGGGGCCGGACGCACCGGACCGCGTGGGGACGAAGGTGCGCAGGTGACCGCTCGCCCACGACACGGTGTCGCCGAGGAGGAACTGCACCTGGTCGACGACGTGGGACCCCAGGTCGCCGAGGGCGCCGGAGCCGGCCTCCTCCTTGCGCAGCCGCCAGGCCATCGGGGCGGCGGCGTCCACGAGCCAGTCCTGGAGGTACGCCGCCCGCACCTCTCGCACCTCGCCCAGCCGGCCGGCGGCGATGAGCTCGCGGGCCAGGGCCAGGGCCGGCACGCGGCGGTAGTTGAAGCCGACCATCGACAGCACGCCGCGGGAGGCGGCCGCCTCGGCGGCGACGACGAGCGCCTCGGACTCCGGCACCGTGTTGGCGAGCGGCTTCTCGAGGAGCACGTGCTTGCCGGCGGCGAGGGCGGCCTCGGCGATCTCGGCGTGCAGGTGGCCGGGGGTACAGATGTCGACGACCTGGATGTCGTCGCGCTCGATCACGGCGCGCCAGTCGGTGGCGGCCTCCTGCCAGCCGTAGCGGTCCGCGGCCTCGCGGACCCGGTGCGGGTCACGGCCCACGAGCACGCGCTGCACGGGCCGGGGCGCGTCGGGGTAGAACGCGCCCACGTTGCGCCAGGCGTTGGAGTGGGCCTTGCCCATGAAGGAGTAGCCGACGACGGCCACCCCCACGGTCGGGCGCCCGCTCGGCCCGGCGTCCGGGACTGCGTCCGTCGCTGCGTCGGTCACTGCGTTCCTCCCTGGTCAGCGGCCGTCGCGACGAGTCCCTGCAGGAACTGCAGTCCGTCACGGGCCAGGTCGTCCTGCGTGGCCGCCAGTGGGCGCCAGATGGACGCCGCCGTCGCGATCGACGCGTTCTCGGCGGTGAAGCTCTCGATGTTGAGCGGGCCTGCGTAGCCCACGTCGTCCAGCGCGGCCATCAGCGCCGGCCAGTCTGTCTGGTCGCCGCCCGGGGCACCGCGGTCGCTGCCGCAGACCTGCAGGTGGGCCAGGTGCGGCCCGGCCGCGCGTACGGCGCCCGCGCTGGACCGCTCCTCGATGTTCAGGTGGTAGGTGTCCAGGGCCAGACCGAGAGCCGGCCCCAGGAGCGGAGCGAGCCCGGTGAGGGCCTGGTCGACGGTGTTGACCAGCGAGGTCTCGTAGCGGTTCAGCGGCTCGATGCCGATCACGACCCCGCGCTCGCCGGCGTGGTCGACGACCGGCGCGAGCCCGGCCCGCCACGCGGCGTACGCCTGCTGCCGCTCCTCGGCGTCGAGGCGCCACACCCGGCCGGTGCTGGCGTAGAAGGGGCCGCAGACCGCCGGCGCGCCGATGCCGGCGGCCAGGTCGATGCACGCCCGGAGGTAGTCCTGGGTGGAGGCGACGGTGGCCGCGTCGGTGTCCACCAGGTCCCGGCCCGGGGCCATGGCGCCCACGACGTACGGCGCGAGGCCGGTGCGCTCGAGCGCGGCACCGACGGCGTCGACGGTCAGGTCCCCCGCGCTCTCCAGGGGCAGCTCGACGGCATCGAAGCCGAGGTCGGCGATGTGGTCGAGCAACGGGTCGAGCGTGGCATCGGTCAGGGGCGATGCCCAGACCCAGGTGTTGATGCCGATGGGGCGCACGAGGACGTCCTCCCAGAGATCGGGGCGGTGGGTGCCGGCCGGCCACGACGGGCCCGACGTGGAGTCGGGGTTCGTGGCCGACCGGCCTTCAGATGGGACCGGGGTCGGACCGGACCCGGATCAGCGGTCCTGCCAGGCCTCGGGGAAGCCGGGGAGGTCCTCGCCACCGAACTTGGCGTAGTGACCGTCGGGCATCCCGTCGTTGGCCTCGAGGTAGTCGGCCCGCTCGTCCTCGGTGATCGGCACCTGCGGCAGGACCCACTCCGCGGGAACCTCCTCGCCGGCGAAGATCTTCTCCAGCGCCAGCAGCGGGGTGCGCCACTGGAAGTTGGAGTAGACCGGGGCCAGGCCGGTGAGGCCGGTGTCCTCCCACTTGCGCAGGTAGCTCATCTCGTCCTCACCCGTCATGACGGGGTAGTCGACGCCGGCGTCCTCGAACGCCTCGATGGCCGCGACGGCACCGTCACCGGCGTCCATCCACACACCGTCGACCTCGCCCTGGTTGAGCGCGTCGGTGATGATCGTCTTGATCTTGGTCGGGTCGGCGCCGGTGAAGAAGTCCTCGGCCTCGATGCCGTTCTCGTCGAAGATCTTCTTGGCGGCGGCCCAGCGGGTCTCCAGCACGTCGACGCCGGGAAGGATGCGCAGCGCGATGACCTTGTCGCCCTCCTCCAGGTTGTCGGAGAGGAACTCGGCGGTGTCGATGCCCCACGCGTAGCCACCGATGGGGTGGATGAAGGTCGTGGCGCAGTCGGTCTCGACGCCACGGTCGAAGACGACGACCGGCTTGCCGGTCTCGCAGGCCCGCTCGACGCCCGGGGTCATGGCCGCCGTCGAGTTGGGCGAGATGACGAAGGCGTCGCACTTGCCCTCGGAGATGAAGTAGTCGATGTCGGCCAGCTGCGTGTTGTCGTCGTCCTGCGCGTCACGCACCTCCATGTCGGAGATGACGCCCTTGTCCTGCAGGGCCTTGAGCTGCTGGGTCATGGTGATGAAGCCGGTCTGGCGCCACGGGTTGCTGACCGAGGCGTTGGCGAAGCACACCTTCTGGGCGCCGTCGGCCTTGAACTCCGCGGTGTCGGTCATCTCGCCGTCGATGTACTGCAGCCACGGCTCGGCCTCGTCGCCCTCGAAGGTGGCCGAGCGCTGCTGGTCCTGCTCGTCGTAGTCGGCCTGGACGAACCACTCGCCCTCGTCGCCGGAGGCGGCGTCGTCGGTGGACTCGCTGCTCGACTCGGTGGCGGTCGAGTCTGCGGGCTCCTCGACGTCGGTGCTGCAGCCAGCCAGCACGGCCAGCACTGCGGCGGACGCGAGCGTCCCCCTGATGGTCCTGCGCATCAGTTTTCTCCTGTGGTTGCGCCCGGTGTGGGCTGGTTGGGTGAAGGTGTTCCCGTGGGTGGTGCGGTGTCGGTCTGGGATGGATCCGTGGGGGCTGTCGTACGCCGGGGACGGCGGCCGACCTGCCAGGCCCGCGCCGATACGGCGACGGCGGCGATGATGATCAGCCCCTGGACGGTGTCCCTCCAGGTGGAGGTGACCCCGAGAGAGCTCAGCAGGGTGAAGAGGAGCTCGAGGGCGAAGGCGCCGGCCGCGGCCGAGAGGACCCAGCCCCGCCCGCCGCCGAGCAGGACGCCACCGAGGACGACCGCCGTGATGGCGGTGAACTCGTAGCCGTCGCCCACCGAGGGGTGCACGCCGGCGTACCCGACGAGCAGGATTCCGGACACGGTGGCGGCCAGCGAGGAGAGCACGAAGGCACGCGTCTTGTACGACCACAGCGGCGCCCCGGAGTAGCGGGTGGCCTCCGGGTTGTCGCCCGCGGCGATGAGGGTGCGGCCGAAGGGCCGGCGCATCAGCCAGACCGACAGCGCCGCGATGACCACCAGGATGATCAGCGGGTAGGGGATGACGTCGACGACCGGCACGTCCTCGATGCCGCCGCGACCGATCTGACGGAACGAGTCGACCGGGTTGCCGCTGGCGGCACCGCCGGTGATGTAGCGGACCAGGCCCGACAGGGCCAGCATCATGCCCAGGGTGACGATGAAGCTGGGCACCCGCAGCAGCGTGGTGACCAGTCCGTTGATGATGCCGATGAGGGCGCCCACGGCCAGCATCAGCAGCAGCCCGGGGACGATGCGGCCCTCGTCCTGGCCGATGAAGTTGCCGGCGAGCACCACCTGGGTGGCGATCACCGCCCCCATGGAGAGGTCGAACTCGCCGCTGACGATGACGTAGTACTGGCCCATCGCGGCGATGGCGATCGGCGCCGTCCGGCCGGCGAAGCGGATCAGCGCGCCCGGGTCGGTGAAGTTGGGGTTGGAGATCATGATCGCGACCACGAGCACGCCGACCAGCACGAAGACGGCGCCCCCCGGGGTGGCGAGCCCGGTCGCGATGCGGCTGCCGAGGCTCCCCTGGTGGGCGGGGAGCGCCGGACGGGCCTCGGTCTCGGTCGTGGTGATGGAGGGGGTGGCGGTGCTCATCGGGCCTCCTGCAGCGCGGCGTCGAGTCCGGTGGGTCGTTCGAAGCGGTGCGGCCGGGCGTCGAGCTCGCGGCGGGCGTAGACCGCCACCGCGACCACGATCACCACGCCGCGGACGACGTCGCGCAGGAACGGGTTGACCTGCATGACGCCCATGACGTTGTCGATCACGGCGAAGATGGCGACCCCGGCGAGGGTGCCGGTGATGCTGCCCTTGCCGCCGGAGAGCAGCGTGCCGCCGAGCACCACCGCGGCGATCGACATCAGGTCGTAGCCGCCCTGCGACCCGATGGTCGGGTTGCCGACGCTGAGCCGGGCCAGCAGCAGCAGTCCCGCCACCGCGGCCAGGGCCGAGCAGATGACGTGGGCGGCGATGATCGGCACCGAGGTGCGCAGGCCGGAGAGACGGGCGACCTCGGCGTTGCCGCCGACGGCGTACAGGTGCAGGCCGAGCCGCGTCCGCCGCAGCATCACGATCGCCAGCCCCGCGCAGCCCAGCATGATCAGGGTGGAGATGGGGACCGGGCCGATGCGGGTCCCGTCGAGCAGGCGGAAGTCGAGCGGCGCGCTGCCGTGGCTGCCCTTGTAGCTGCTCGCGAGGTAGCCGGAGATGATCAGTCCCGTGCCGAGGGTGGCGATGAAGCCGTGCACCCGCAGGAAGGTGACGATCAGGCCGTTGACCAGGCCGATTGCCATCGCGACGGCGAGGGTGATCAGCACCGCCGGCACGATGTTGGCCGACTCCCCGACCATCACCCCGGCGCCGACGACGCTGGACAGGCTGACCACGAACGGCACCGACAGGTCCAGCGAGCCGCCCAGGATCACCAGGGTCTGCCCGATCGCGATGAAGCCCAGGATGCTGGTGGTGGTCAGGATGTTGTCGATGTTGCCGACGCTGAAGAAGTTGCGGCCGTTGACGGCCGTGAGGATGGCGCCGGCGACCACGGCGACCACCAGGACGCCGTACACGATGGTCGTGGACGTGACTGTGCTCGGACGGATCTTCACCGTGCCACCTCTCGCTCGTCCTGCTGCTGGTCGGTGCCGGTCCCACCGGGGACGACGCCCGTCGCCGCGGACAGGACTTCTTCCTCCGTGGACCCGCGTGGGAGCTCGCCGGCGATCCGACCGTCCTTCATGACGAGGATCCGGTCGGACATGCCGATCACCTCGGGCAGCTCGCTGGAGACCATGAGCACCGCGACCCCCTCGGCGGCGAGGCTGCGCATCACCTCGTAGATGGCGTGCTTGGCGCCGACGTCGATGCCGCGCGTGGGCTCGTCCATGAGGACGACACCCGGGTGGGCCGAGAGCCAGYGGGCCAGGACGACCTTCTGCTGGTTGCCGCCCGAGAGGAACTGCGCCTCCTGCGCCAGCGACCGCGCGGAGACCGCGAGGGTCGAGAGGGTGGCCGGTACGGCGTCGCGCGCGGCGCCGGTGCGTGACGGGAAGACCGCGCGGACCACGCCGAGCGCGTTGTCGAGGATCGACTGGTGCAGCGCGAGGCCGGTGGCCTTGCGGTCCTCGGTGATGAGGGCCAGCCCGCGGCGGACGGCCTGCCGGGGGGTGCGGATCGCGACGGCCCTGCCGTCGACGAGGACCTCACCGCGGTTGAACGGGGTGACCCCGAAGATCCCCTCGAGGACCTCGGTGCGACCGGAGCCCTGCAGCCCGGCGACGCCCACGATCTCACCGCCGCGCAGGGTCAGGTCGATGCCGTCGACGTAGCCGTTGCCGGCGCCGCGCAGCTCGAGCCGGGGCTCGGTCACCGTGGTGCCCTCGAGGGCGTCGGGGAAGAACGAGGACATCGAGCGACCGACCATGAGGCGCACGAGAGCGGCCTCGTCGAGGTCGGCGGCCGGCCGGGTGGTGACCTGGACGCCGTCCTTGAGCACCGTGATGGTGTCGCAGAGGTCGAAGATCTCCTTGAGCCGGTGGGAGACGTAGATGATCGCGACGCCGCGGTCGGTGAGCCGGCGGATGATCGTGTAGAGCAGCTCGACCTCGTGGTCGGCGAGCGCGGCCGTCGGCTCGTCCATCTGGATGATCCGGGCGTCGAAGCTCACCGCCTTCGCGATCTCGACGATCTGCTGCTCGGCCACCGACAGCGAGCGGACCCGGCGGGTGGCCTTGAGGCCGGTGATCCCGAGCCCGGTGAGCAGCTCCTCGGTGTCGTGGTTCATCGCGCGGGTGTCGACGAGGCCGTGGCGGCGGGGCTCGCGGCCCAGCCAGATGTTCTCGGCGACGGAGCGCTCGGGCAGGAGGTTGAACTCCTGGAAGACCGTCGACAGACCGGCCTGCTGGGCCTGGACGGGGTGGCTGAAGGACACGGGCTCGCCCGCGATCTCGACCGTGCCCTCGTCGGCCTGGTGCACGCCGGCGAGGATCTTCATCAGGGTCGACTTGCCGGCACCGTTCTCGCCCACCAGCCCGAGCACCCGGCCCGGGAGCAGGTCGAGGTCGGCCCCGTGGAGCACGAGGTTGCCCACGAAGCTCTTGGTGAGGCCGCGCACGGTGAGCACGGGACCGGGGTCCGGGGTGCTGACGGGGGTGTCGAGGCTGTCCACGCGAGCACTGTGGCATGTCTCACACACTTTTGTCGAGCACCTGACAAAAGTTGCCCTATAGACGTGACAAGTCCGAGGTGGTCTACTTCCGACATGCGCACCGGTGACGTCTTCGAGCTCCTTCGAGACGGTCGCCCGTGGACTCGCTCGGAGCTCGCGGAGACCACCGGGCTCGCCCGCTCGACCGTGGCGGCGCGCATCGACACGCTCATGCGCCTGGGCCTCATCGCCCCCTACGGAGGCGGCCAGTCCACCGGCGGACGACCGCCCGCACTCTTCGCCCTCAACCCGGCCGCGAAGGTCGTCGTCGGCGTCGACATCGGTGCCACCCACGCCCGGGCCGTCCTCAGCGACCTCTCCGGCGCGCTGCTGGCCGAGATCTCCGCACAGATCGACATCGTCGACGGCCCCGAGGCCGTGCTGGGCTGGGTCGTGGTGACCGTGCGTGCGCTGCTGCGCCGCGGCCGGCGCACCCTCGACGCGCTGGCGGCGATCGGCATCGGCCTGCCCGGTCCCGTCGAGCACTCCACCGGCCGCCCCATCAACCCGCCGATCATGCCCGGCTGGGACCGGTACGACGTCCCCGGCTTCCTGCAGAAGCACTTCGCCGTCCCCGTGCTCATCGACAACGACGTCAACATCATGGCCCTCGGCGAGCGACAGGCCTTCCTGGCCGACGTCGACGACCTGGTCTTCATCAAGGTCGCCACCGGCATCGGTGGCGGCATCGTCTCTGGCGGAGTGTTGCAGCGTGGCGCCCAGGGCACCGCGGGCGACCTCGGGCACGTGCACGTCGCGGGCCACGACGACGTCCGGTGCCGTTGCGGCAACCTCGGCTGCCTCGAGGCCGTCGCCGCCGGACCCGCGCTGGCCTCGCTCCTCACCGCGCGCGGGAAGACCGCCTCCTCCGGGCAGGACGTCGTCGACCTCGTGCGCGCCGGGGACGGCGACGCCATCGACGTGGTCCGTCAGGCCGGTCGCGACATCGGCGGGGTCGTGGCCACCATGGTCAACGTCATCAACCCCTCGACGGTGGTCATCGGCGGTCAGCTGTCCGCGGCCGGGGAGCACCTGCTGGCCGGCATCCGCGAGGTCGTCTACCAACGCTCCCTGCCCCTGGCCACCGAGCACCTGGCCATCCAGACCAGCCGCGCCGGCGCCGAGGCCGGCGTCCTGGGGGCGGCTGCGATGGCCATCCAGCACGTGCTGTCCCCCGAGGCCGTCGAGGCTGCGGCCACCGCCCTGACCGGCACCTAGGTGCGACGGGCGATACTCGTGGCGTGACCGAGCAGCAGCAGCCGCGCCGCGCGCGGCACCTGATGGACCCGAACGCGCCCCGTCGTACCCAGGACGAGCGCGAGCGCGAGCAGAAGTCGCTCTCCCACGTCCAGCGCTGGGTGATGTCGGTCCTTGCCGTCACCACGATCCTCCACCTCGAGGTGGGCCTGATCGTCGCCGCGTACTTCCTCGACGACCCGCGCCCGGGCGCCCGGGTCGGCCTGTGCCTGATCGCCGGCGCGTTCGGTGTCATCGGTGTCGCGCTGGCCTTCCTCATCCACGGCRAGCGCCCCCTCACCCCGTGGCTGTTCGTCGGGCTGGTGCCCGCCGCCGTCGGCATCTGGCTGGTCACCCACTGAGCACCACCCCGCGTCGTACGCACGGGCCGGCACTGCCGGGCCTGCTGATCACCGCGCTCCTGCTCGCCGGCGTGGTCCTGCTCCACCCCGGCAGCGAGATGGCCCGCGTGCGCGAGCTGTTCGGGCTGGGCGACGACCGGCTGCGCGAGATCCCGTCGTACGCCGTGGGCGAGGGGTCCTTCGCGTTCGCCGAGACCCAGCCCGGCAGCGACGCGCCGGTCGGCTACAGCCCCTGCCGGGCGATCCCCTACGTCGTCAACCCGGAGGGGGCACCCGACGGCTGGGGTCCGCTGATCCGCGACGCGGTCGAGTCCACCAGCCGCGCGAGCGGCCTGGAGTTCACCTACGAGGGCGAGTCCGACGCCCGGCCGGGGTCCTACGACGCGGGCTTCCTGGCCGGCGACCCGCCGCCGGTGCTGGTCGCATGGGCGACTCCCGAGGAGGTGCCGGACCTCGAGGGCGACGTGATCGGGCTCGGCGGCAGCGCGTCGTACGACGTCCGGCCGGGTCTGCGGCAGTACGCCACCGGGGTGCTCACCCTGGACCGCGACCAGTTCGACGTGAGCGGCTGGATCCCGGGCTCCCGCGAGCCCCTGGAGGCGGTCGTCCTGCACGAGCTGGGGCACCTCGTCGGGCTCGCCCACGTGGACGACGCCGGCGAGCTGATGCACCCCACCAACTCCCGCACCACCTACGGCCCGGGCGACCTCGAGGGCCTGGCCCGGCTCGGCGACATCCCCTGCCGCTAGCCGGCTCTGCGCTGGCCGGCTTGCCGCTGGCCTGCGGCCGATAGGTTCGGGGCATGTCGTACGACGCCCTCGGCACCCGCGCCCGCCCCACCCTCGGCCTCGACACCTTCGGAGACGTCCCGCTCGATGCGGACGGCCGTCCCGGCGACCACGCCGAGGTGATCCGACAGGTCATCGCCGAGGGGGTGCTGGCGGACCGGGTCGGGGTCGACTACCTCGGGCTCGGGGAGCACCACCGCGCGGACTACGCAATCTCGGCGCCCGACGTGGTGCTGGCCGCGATCGCCGGGCAGACCGGTCGCATCCGGCTCGGCACCGGCGTGACGGTGCTCAGCTCCGACGACCCCATCCGGGTCTACCAGCGCTTCGCGACGCTGGACGCGGTCGCGCCCGGGCGCGCCGAGGTGCAGCTGGGCCGCGGCTCCTTCATCGAGTCCTTCGGCCTCTTCGGGCTCTCGCTCGACGACTACGACCGGCTCTTCGCCGAGAAGCTCGACCTGTTCTCGGCCCTGCAGTCCGAGGAGCCGGTGACGTGGGAGGGCAGCATCCGCCCGCCGCTCGAGGGCAAGCAGGTCTACCCCACCACCGCAGCAGGACGRCTGCCCGCCTGGATCGCGGTCGGCGGCACGCCGGAGTCGGTCGTGCGGGCCGCGCACTACGGCATGCCGCTCGTGCTGGCGGTGATCGGCGGCTCCCCGCGCGGGTTCGTGCAGTTCGCCGACCTCTACCGCCGGGCGCTGGTCGAGTACGGGCGCGAGGAGCTGCCCATCGGCATGCACTCGCCCGGCCACGTGGCGGCCACGGACGAGCTCGCCCGCGAGCAGCTCTACCCCCACCAGGCCGAGCTCTACACACGCCTCGGCCGCGAGCGAGGCTGGGGCCCCTACTCGCAGATCGCCTTCAACCAGGCGGCCGCCCCGGAGGGGGCGATGTTCGTCGGCTCCCCCGAGACGGTGGCCCGCAAGATCGCCTGGGCCATCACGACGCTGGGCCTGTCCCGCTTCCAGCTGAAGTACTCCGTCGGCGCCCTCCCCCACGAGCAGCGCCTGGAGTCGGTGCGGCTGTACGGCGAGGAGGTCATCCCGCGGGTGCRGGAGCTCCTGGCCGAGGGCTGACCGGGCACTTCCTGGCGCTTCACGCACGCCGACCGGGCGTTTCCGTGCGCTTCAAGCGCGCCGACCGGGCAGTTTCTTGCACTAAAGCACGCCGACCGGGCGCTTCCGTGCGCTTCAGCACGCCGAGCGGGCGGCTTCCTGCGCTGAAGCACGCCGAGCTCCCCCTTCCGACGCGCAGGCTCGGTTGCAGTGGGGCGACGCCCTCCGCGTCCAAGCGCATCTGATCCACAGACTCATACTGGGTATAGAACTAGAACACTTGTTCGAATAAACTGATTGTACGCCGCAGGTCCCGCCCGTGGGACCACCCAGCGGCCGATCAGCGGGGGGCTGACATGACGACCGGACACCTGGTTCAGGAGGCAGCCGAGGCGATCTCGGCCGCGCTGGACAAGGTGGGCCAGGTCGAGCTGTTCTACCTGTCGCCGGCCGAGAAGGCCGCGGCGCTGGTGGAGCTGGCGCGGCTCGAGTCGCGGGTGGCGTCGGTCCGGCTGCGGTTGATGGCCGTGGCCGACGACGTGGCCGAAGAGGCGGGTGACCGCGACGTGGCGGCGTGGTTCCAGCGGACCGTGAGGGCCGATCGTGGCCGGGCGCGTCGGGACATGACGCTGGCCAGGTCGCTCGCCGAGCGGTGGACGGTCCTCGCCGACGGGCATGGGTCCGGGGAGGTGTCGACGGCGCAGGCCGACGTGATCGCCCGTGCCCTTGATGACCTGCCCGACGACACCCCGGCGGACGTGGTGAGAGATGCGGAGCGGGTGCTGGTCGAGCACGCCGCCACGTTCACCCCGAGCGAGCTGCGGGTCCTGGGGAGTCGGATCCTCGACGTCGTCGCCCCCGAGGTCGGCGACGAGCAGGAGCGCAAGCGGCTGGAGGACGAGGAACGCCGCGCCCGGAAGACGACGTCGCTGACCACGCGTTCGCACGGTGACGGGACCACGACGATCCGGATCCGGGTCCCCGACGCCACGGCCGGCCGGTTGCTGACGTACCTGCATGCGTGGACCAACCCCCGCAAGGACGACGGTTCCGACGCCAGCGGGGGGGAGCAGAGCGCCGTGCCGTACGCGACCCGTCTCGGTCATGCGTTCTGTGCGCTGCTGGAGCACCTCGACC
>NZ_JBFUKA010000085.1:0-18812 GCF_056401085.1 Nocardioides sp. P4_G4 | reverse complement strand
AGGGTGACGTCGTCGACCACCAGGAGGGCGTCGCCCGTGGCCCCGGTCGCAGGCGCCGGGCTCTCCATCGTCTGCTCAGGCATCGGCAGCAGCCTCCTCGGCCTCGTTCTTGCGGTCGGCGAATTCTCGAGCACGTCTACGGCTGGGGACCAGGCCCTGCGGACGCAGCACCATCACCATCACCATCGCGACGCCGAACGCGAACGGACGCCAGTCCTGGAACTCGCGGAAGCGCTCAGGCAGGTAGGTGATCAGGAAGGCGCCGAGCATCGCGCCCCACATGTTGCCGGACCCGCCGATGACCACCATGGCCACGAAGAGGAACGACAGGTTGAGTGCGAAGCCCGTGGGTTCGACGTACGCCTGCTTGCTCGCGAACAGCAGGCCCGCGATGGCACCGATGGCCGCGCCCGTGGCGAAGGCCCACAGCTTGAACTTGAACGCGTTGACACCCATCACCGCGGCCGCGTCCTCGTCCTCGCGGATGGCGAGCCAACCACGCCCGACCCGGCTGTTCTCCAGGCGACGGGTGAAGAACATCAGCACCATCAGCACGCACAGTCCGATCCAGTACCAGTGGGTCGTCTCGATGGCGGAGAAGTAGTTCTCGCTGGGCTCGGGCGGCGAGGGTACGCCGATGATGCCGGCCGAGCCGTTGGTCACGCTGCTGACGTTGCGCGAGAGGATCCGGATGATCTCGCCGAAGCCCATCGTCACGATGGCGAGGTAGTCGCCGCGCAGTCGCAGGGTCGGGGCGCCGAGGATCACTCCTGCGGCCAGCGCGATGCCGAGCGCGATCGGGACACACGCGACGAACGGCACCGCCCAACCCTCCGACAGACCGAACCTCTCGGCGATGGCCTGGGTGACCGGCGACGACGGAGACCCGAAGATCGCCACCGAGTAGGCACCCAGGGCGTAGAAGCCGATGTAGCCCAGGTCGAGCAGACCGGCCAGACCGATCACGATGTTGAGGCCGATCGCCACGATCATGTAGATCACGATCAGGAACAGCACCCCGCCCCAGTCCGAGCCACCCGAGGTGAGGTCGGTGCGGATGTAGGCGAACGGCAAAACGTTGAGGTAGGGCAGGTAGAAGGCAAAAGACACGAGCAGCAGGACGATCGGCACCCTGCCCCACAGCGGCAGGTTGCTGAACCGGTCACCGATCCTGAGGCTCGGCAGACCGAGGAAACCGGACCTGCGTCCCTGGTCGGCGGGGTCCTGCGCGGAGTCGATGTCGTCACTCATGCGCGTGCCTTTCCGAGCGATTCACCCAACAGGCCGGTCGGGCGGAACATCAGGACCAGGACCAGCACCAAGAACGCGGTGACGTCGGCCCAGTTGGAGCTGAAGACGGCGGAGGCGTAGACCTCCACGATGCCCAGCAGGAGGCCACCGACAAGGGCACCGCGCAGGTTGCCGATCCCGCCGAGCACCGCGGCGGTGAACGCCTTGATGCCGATGATGAAGCCGATGTCGAACTTCGTGATGTCGAAGTTGATGGTGAACAACAGGCCGGCGACCCCGGCCATCGCACCACCCAGGATGAAGACCAGCATGATGACGCGGTCCTGGTTGACGCCCATGAGGGCGGCGGTGTCGGGGTCCTGCGCGACCGCGCGCACCCCGCGACCCAGGCGGCTCTTGTTCACGAAGAGGTCCAGCGCGAACATCATCAGCACCGCGCCCAGGATGATGAAGACCTGGACGTTGGTGATCCGGACGTCACCGATGGTCAGCAGCGTGTGCGTCTGGATCGGCGAGGGCACGTTGACCGGCGCGCGGCCGAACGGAGCGCCGAAGAAGACCTTGAGGACGTGGCCGAAGATCTCGACCAGCACCAGGGAGCAGCCGATGGCGGTGATGAGGAAGATGAGTGGCGGCGCGTTCTTCTTGCGCAGCGGCCGGTAGGCGATGCGTTCCACGGCCAGGGCCACGCTCGCGGAGCAGACGGCGGCCGCGACCAGCGCGGCCAGGGTCGCGAAGATGACCATCGGCATGGCCGACTCGCTGTCCGCCCCGAGGACGGTGTAGACGCCGAGCACCGTCCAGGTGCCGACCATGAAGACCTCGGAGTGCGCGAAGTTGATGAGGCGCAGCACGCCGTACACCATCGTGTAGCCGAGGGCGACCAGGGCGTAGATCGAGCCTCTGGTCAGACCATCCAGGGTGTTTCCACCCAGGTTGTCGATCAATGCGTTGAAGTCCATGTACCTCTCCCACGGGGGACCTGCTGCGACGTCACCGTCCGGTCAACCAGCGAGGCGGCCGAGCTTGCGCTCGACCGCCCCGTTGGTCATGTGTGCTTCGTCAGCTGAGCGAGATCTCCTGGTCCGGGACCAGCTTGCCGTCGACCACCTTGTAGGCCCAGATCACGACGTTCTCGACGGCGATGTCACCGTTCTCGTCGAACTTGAGCTGCTTGGTGAGGCCCTCGGAGTCGTAGTCGTCCACGAAGCTCTCGACCTCCTCGCGGGTGCGGGCGCCGTCGGCGAACGCGTCCAGGAAGATGGTCATCGCGTCGAAGCCCTCGGCCGCGTAGGCGCCGGGAGCGGCGCCGGTCTCGGCCTCGAAGTCGTCGGCGAAGGTGCCGTCCTCGATCGGGACGCAGGGGCAGGTGATGATCGCGCCCTCACCGGCCGCGCCGGCCGCCTTGCCGAAGTCGGCGCCGTACAGGCCGTCGCCGCCCACGAACGGGACGGTGATGCCGGCGTCACGCAGCTGCTTGAGCAGCGGCGCGGCCTCGGCGATGTAGCCGCCGTAGAAGATCGCGTCCGGCTTCGAGGAGTTGACCTTGGAGACGGTCGGGCTGAAGTCGGTCTGTGCGACCTGGGTCTTGTCGCTGGCGGTGACCAGGTCACCGAGCTCCGAGGAGACCTTGGCGGCCAGCGGCTCGCCGTAGGCGTCGGAGTTGTCGATCACGAAGACCTTCTTGGCGCCGATGACGTCACTGAGGTACTTCGCGATCGCGGCACCCTGCACGTCGTCGTAGCCGACCACGCGGTGGAAGACCGGGGACGGCTCCTCCTGGGTGAGGTCGGTCGCGGTGGCGGACTGGCTGATCATGGTCAGGCCGGCGTCGCCGTAGATGGCCTTGGTCGCGCGGGTCTCACCGGAGAACGCGCCGCCGATGACACCGAGGAAGGTGTCGTCGGTCGCCATCTTGGTGGCGACCGGGGTGGCCTTGGCCGGGTCACCCTCGGTGTCGAACTCGACGAGCTCGATGTTGCAGTCCTCGTTCTCGGCGCTCCACTGCTTCAGCGCGAGCTTGGCGCCGTCCACGGACGGGAGCACGATGCTGGAGTTGGCGCCGGAGAGCGCACCCATCACACCGATCTTGCCCTCGCAGGCGCCCCCTGAGGCCGCGCTGTCGCCGGTGTCCGTGGTGCCACAGGCGGATGCCGTGACGGTCAGGGCGAGTGCGACTGCACCCAGGCCCACTCGAGTGTTGATCCTCAAGGCGTTCTACCTCTCGTCAGGTCCCCGGCTCGACTACCGGGGGCACAGAGTTCAACGGAGAATGGCCACCCGCACACCGAGTCGAACGCGCCCCTCCGGTGCGGAAACGTACACCGCTGGGACCCCGCCTGTAAGCAACCTCAGCAACCACACCCCGAAACATGGCTAATCCGTTACCGAACCGAGTGCGGCCTCAGGAGGGCGTGGCGTTCCYGGGTCCGTGCTCGACAACTCCTTCGGCGACCTGGCGCATGGACAGGCGAAGATCCATCGCGGTCTTCTGGATCCAGCGGAAGGCGTCCGGCTCGGCGAGGCCGAGCTGCTCCTGGAGGACGGCCTTGGCCCGGTCGACGGCCTTGCGGGTCGCGAGGGACTCCGACAGGTCCGCGACCTCGCGCTCGAGGACCGCGATCTCAGCGAAGCGGCTGACCGCCATCTCGATGGCCGGCACCAGGTCGGTCCGTGAGAACGGCTTGACGAGGTAGGCCATGGCCCCGGCATCGCGCGCCCGCTCGACCAGGTCACGTTGCGAGAACGCCGTCAGGATCACGACCGGGGCGATCCTCGCGCCGGCGATGTGCTCGGCCGCGGCGATCCCGTCCAGGACCGGCATCCTGACGTCGGTGATCACGAGGTCGGGGCGCAGCTCCTCGGCGAGCTCGATCGCCCGCTGGCCGTCGCCGGCCTGGCCGACGACCTCGTAGCCCTCCTCCGCCAGCATCTCGGCCAGGTCCATGCGGATCAGGGCCTCGTCCTCGGCGATGACGACGCGTCGTACGGCGTCGGGAGTGTTGCTGGGCTGCGTCACGGCCGCAAGGCTAGTCCGATACGGTTTGCTCGCCGAACCGCCCCGGTAGCCCAATGGCAGAGGCGATGCTCTCAAACAGCATTCAGTGTGAGTTCGAATCTCACCCGGGGCACTCCGTCGCTGTCGGCGGTCGCTGGCACGGTGCTGACATGTACGACGCACCCGCGCGCAGGGCGGCCCTGGAGCTGATCGCCGGCGGGGCAAGCCTCAGCGAGGTTGCCCGCTCCACCGGCGTCCACCGCTCGACCCTCAGGGCGTGGGCCTCGGCCGGTGCTCCGATCGAGCTCGGGTGCTGCCGATGCTCCTTGCTCCATCCCGCCAACGGCGCCGCCTACTCGGCGCTCCTGGGCTTCTACCTGGGCGACGGGTGTGTGTCCACATTCCGACGGCGCACCACCTTGAGGGTCTCGTGCGATGCCGCGACGCCGGGGATCGTGGACGACGTCGTCCAGCTCGTGCACGCCGTCCGTCCGGCCGGCGGCGTGTTTCGGGTGAGGGCGCCCGGCGCCGTCGTCGTGTCCTCCAACTGGAAGCACTGGACCTGCCTGTTCCCCCAACACGGCCCGGGTCGCAAGCACGAGCGGCCGATCGTCCTCGCGGAGTGGCAGCGAGACGTGGTCACGGCCCACCCGGCGGACTTCCTGCGCGGGCTCTTCCACTCGGACGGCTGCCGGGCAAAGAACTGGGCCACTCGGACGGTGCGCGGCGAGTGGCGTCGCTACGAGTACCCGCGGTGGCAGTTCACGAACCGCTCCGACGGCATCCGCGCGCTCTGCTGCTGGGCCCTGGACCTGGTCGAGGTCCCCTGGCGGTCCTCGGGCGCCTGGGTGGTGTCGGTGTCGCGCCGTGAGGCCGTCGCCAGGCTCGACGCGATGATCGGGCCGAAGACCTGATCGCTGGCGACCCGCGCGGGCGGTGAGTCACCCACATTCCTGCGACCAAGAACGTGGGCCGGCCACCCCCATCCCGGCGCGTCCCTGAGACCCGCCCGACCAGCGGTGGGTCATCCACATTTCCACGCCCGGGAATGCGGCTCAGTCACCGCTCGGTCGGGGCGCCTGGTGACCCGCACGGGCGGTGAGTCACCCACATTCCTGCGACCATGAACGTGGGCCGGCCACCGCCATCCCGGCGCGTCGGGACGACCCGCCCGACCAGCGGTGGGTCAGCCACGTTCTCACGCCCGGGAATGCGGCTCAGTCACCGCTCGGTCGGGGCGCGCCGCCCGCCGCACGCGGTGCACGGATTCAGCGAGAGCGACGGTACGCCGGCGCGACGCCGTTGATCGCGTCGCCCATCCGGTGGATGCGCAGCGCGTTGGTGGAGCCGGGGATGCCGGGGGGCGAGCCGGCGATGATGACGACCAGGTCACCCTCGTCGACGCGACCGATGTGCAGCAACGCCTCGTCGACCTGACGCACCATCTCGTCGGTGTGCTCGACCTCGGCCCCCTGGAAGGTCTCCACACCCCACGTGAGCGCGAGCTGGGAGCGGGTGCGTCCCTCGGGGGTGAAGGCCAGGACGGGGATGGGTCCGCGGTAGCGAGAGAGCCGCTTGGCGGAGTCGCCGCTCACCGTGAACGCGACGAGGAACTTGGCGCCCACCGCCTCGGCGACCTCGGCCGCAGCCTTCGCGATGATGCCGCCGCGGGTGTGCGGCTGCCAGTCGATCGAGCGCATGTGGTGCAGCCCGTGGTCCTCGGTCGACTCGATGATGCGGGCCATCGTCTCCACCGCGGTGATGGGGAACTCCCCCACGCTCGTCTCGCCGGAGAGCATCACGGCGTCGGCGCCGTCGAGGACCGCGTTGGCGACGTCGCTGGCCTCGGCGCGCGTCGGAGCCGGGGAGCTGATCATCGACTCGAGCATCTGGGTCGCCACGATCACCGGCTTGGCGAAGCGGCGGGCCTGCTCGACGATGCGCTTCTGGTGGATCGGCACGTCCTCGAGCGGGCACTCCACGCCGAGGTCGCCGCGCGCGACCATCAGGCCGTCGAAGGCGTCCACGATCTCGTCGATGTTGTCGATCGCCTGGGGCTTCTCGATCTTGGCGATGACGGGGATGACGATCCCCTCCTCGCGCATGACCTTGCGCACGTCCTCGGCGTCCTCGGCGCTGCGCACGAAGCTCAGGGCGATGAAGTCGACGCCGAGGCGCAGCGCCCAGCGCAGGTCCTCGGTGTCCTTGTCCGACAGGGCCGGCACGGACACGGCGACGCCGGGCAGGTTGATGCCCTTGTTGTTGCTGGCCTTGCCGCCGACCTCCACCTCGGTGACCACGTCGGTCTTGCTGACGTCGACCACCCGGAGCCGCAGCTTGCCGTCGTCGATGAGGATCGGGTCACCGACCTTCACGTCGCCGGGCAGCCCGGAGTACGTCGTCCCGCAGACGTCCACGTCGCCGGGGACGTCGCGCGTGGTGATGGTGAACCGCGCGCCCCGCTTGAGCTTGACGGGGCCGTCGGCGAAGGTCGCCAGCCGGATCTTGGGGCCCTGGAGGTCGGCGAAGATGCCCACCCCGTGACCCGTCTCGTCGCTCGCCCGACGGACCAGGCGGTAGGCGACCTCGTGGTCGGCGTACTCGCCGTGGCTCATGTTCAGGCGGGCGACATCCATGCCGGCATTGACCAGCTCACGGACACGCTCGGGGGTGGACACCGCTGGGCCGAGGGTGCAGACGATCTTGGCTCTACGCACACCCCGACCCTAGCGGATCTTTGATCGATCCAAAGTCCCCGTCCGATGAATGTCGGACGACCGGCGTCAGACGACCAGGGGTCGGTCGGTCGGCCGGATCGGCGCCGGCAGAGTCGTCGAGCCGGTGAGCCACGTGTCCACGGCCGCGGCGGCCGCACGGCCCTCCGCGATGGCCCACACGATCAGCGACTGCCCACGACCGACGTCACCGGCCACGAACACCCCGTCCACGCTCGAGGCGTACGCCGCATCGCGTGCGACGTTGCCCCGCTGGTCGAGGTCCACGCCGAGCTGCTCGACGATCCCGGGCTGCTCCGGCCCGGTGAAGCCCATGGCGAAGAGCACCAGCTGGGCCGGGATCTCGCGCTCGGTGCCCTCGACCGGCTGGAACGACGAGTCGACCTCGATCAGGCGCAGCCCGGAGACGTGGCCGTCGTCGTCACCGAGGAACTCCTGGGTGGAGACGGCGTACATCCGGTCCCCGCCCTCCTCGTGGGCCGAGGAGACCTTGAAGGTCATCGGGTAGGTCGGCCACGGCTGGCCCTCGGGGCGGTCCTCCGGCGGCTGGGCCATGATCTCGAGCTGGGTGATCGAGCGCGCGCCCTGGCGGATCGACGTACCCAGGCAGTCGGCGCCGGTGTCGCCGCCGCCGATGATCACCACGTCCTTGCCCGTGGCGGTGATCTGACCCTCGACCTCCTCGCCGAGGGCGACCCGGTTGGCCTGCGGGAGGAACTCCATGGCCTGGTGGATCCCACCGAGCTCGCGCCCGGTGACGGGCAGGTCGCGGGCCTGGGTGGCGCCCATGGCGAGCACCACGGCGTCGTACCGCTCCGTGAGCTGCTCCCCCGTCAGCGTGGTGCCCACGTCGACCCCGGCGCGGAAGACGGTGCCCTCGCGGCGCATCTGGTCCAGGCGCCGGTCGAGGTGCTTCTTCTCCATCTTGAACTCGGGGATGCCGTAGCGCAGCAGGCCGCCGATCTTGTCGGCCCGCTCGTAGACGGCGACCGTGTGGCCGGCGCGGGTGAGCTGCTGGGCCGCGGCGAGCCCGGCAGGACCGGAGCCGATCACGGCGACCGTGCGGCCCGAGAGCCACTCCGGCGGCTGGGGCCGGACGGCGCCGGACTCCCACGCGCGGTCGATGATCGAGACCTCGACGTTCTTGATCGTCACCGGGTCCTGGTTGATGCCCAGGACGCAGGCGGTCTCGCACGGCGCCGGGCACAGCCGCCCGGTGAACTCCGGGAAGTTGTTGGTCGCGTGGAGGCGCTCGATCGCACCGTCCCAGTCGTCACGCCACACGAGGTCGTTCCACTCGGGGATGATGTTGCCCAGCGGGCAGCCCTGGTGGCAGAACGGGATGCCGCAGTCCATGCAGCGGCCCGCCTGGGTGGTGATGATCGGCAGCAGGGCGCGGCCGATCCCGTCCGGGTAGACCTCGTTCCAGTCGTGCACCCGCTCCTCGACGACGCGTCGCGTGGCAACCTCGCGCCCGTTCTTCAGAAAACCCTTGGGGTCAGCCATGAAGGACCTCCATGATCCGTGCGTTCGCCTGGTCCTCGTCGAGGCCCTCCGCGAGGGCCTCCGCGCGGGCGTCCAGCACTCGCTTGTAGTCGCGGGGCATCACCTCGGTGAAGCGGCCCAGCGCCGTGTCCCAGTCCTCCAGCAGGGCCGAGGCGACCGTCGAGCCGGTCTCCTCCGCGTGCCGGGTGACGATGTCCTTGAGCTCGGTGGCCGCGTCATCGGTGACGGGACCGAGGTCGACCAGCTCGGGGTTGACCCGGCCCTCGTCGAGGTCGAGCACGAAGGCGTAGCCACCGGACATGCCGGCGGCGAAGTTGCGCCCGGTCGGGCCGAGGACGAGCACGACCCCACCGGTCATGTACTCGCAGCCGTGGTCGCCGACGCCCTCCACCACCGCGGTCGCGCCGGAGTTGCGCACGCAGAAGCGCTCGCCGGCCTGGCCGCGGAGGTAGACCTCGCCCGAGGTCGCGCCGTACGCGATCGTGTTGCCCGCGATGATCTGCTCGCTGGCCTCGAACGTCGCCGCCCGGTCGGGCCGTACGACGATGCGTCCGCCCGAGAGCCCCTTGCCGACGTAGTCGTTGGCGTCGCCCTCGAGGCGCAGGGTGATGCCCCGCGGCACGAAGGCACCGAACGACTGGCCCGCGGAGCCGGTGAAGGTGATGTCGATGGTGCCGTCGGGCAGGCCCTCGCCGCGGTAGCGCTTGGTCACCTCGTGGCCGAGGATCGTGCCCACCGTGCGGTTGACGTTGCGCACCGCCACCTGGGCGCGGATGGGCTCGCCGTCCTCGAGCGCCGGGGCCGCGAGCTTGACGAGCTCGTTGTCCAGCGCCTTGTCGAGGCCGTGGTCCTGACCGTGCGTGCAGCGCAGGTCCTGGTCCTCGAACTGGCCGAACTCGCCCGAGCGCGAGGCCTGGTGCAGGACCGGCGTCAGGTCGAGGCCGGCGGCCTTCCAGTGGTCGACGGCCCGGGCCACGTCGAGCGACCCCACCCGGCCCACGGCCTCGTCGAGGCTGCGGAAGCCGAGCTCGGCGAGCAGCTCGCGCACCTCCTCGGCGATGTAGGTGAAGAAGTTGACGACGTACTCCGCCTTGCCGTTGAAGCGCTCGCGCAGGACGGGGTTCTGCGTCGCCACGCCCACCGGGCAGGTGTCGAGGTGGCAGACCCGCATCATGATGCAGCCGCTGACCACCAGCGGGGCGGTGGCGAAGCCGTACTCCTCAGCACCCAGCAGGGCAGCGATCACGACGTCGCGGCCGGTCTTGAGCTGGCCGTCGGCCTGCACCACGATCCGGTCGCGAAGGCCGTTGAGGAGCAGCGTCTGCTGGGTCTCGGCGAGGCCGAGCTCCCAGGGACCGCCCGCGTGCTTGAGCGAGGTGAGCGGCGAGGCACCGGTGCCGCCGTCGTGGCCGGAGATGAGCACCACGTCCGCGTGCGCCTTGGACACCCCTGCCGCGACCGTGCCGACACCGACCTCGGACACGAGCTTGACGTGCACGCGCGCGCTCGGGTTGGCGTTCTTGAGGTCGTGGATCAGCTGCGCCAGGTCCTCGATCGAGTAGATGTCGTGGTGCGGCGGCGGGCTGATGAGGCCGACACCCGGCGTCGAGTGCCGGGTCTTGGCCACCCATGGGTAGACCTTGTGGCCGGGCAGCTGACCGCCCTCGCCGGGCTTGGCGCCCTGCGCCATCTTGATCTGGATGTCGTCGGCGTTGGTGAGGTACTCCGACGTGACGCCGAAGCGGCCCGACGCGACCTGCTTGATCGAGCTGCGCCGCTCCGGGTCGTGGAGACGGTCGGCGTCCTCGCCGCCCTCGCCGGTGTTGGACTTGCCGCCCAGCCGGTTCATGGCGATCGCCAGGGTCTCGTGCGCCTCCTGGCTGATGGAGCCGTAGGACATGGCGCCGGTCGAGAAGCGCTTGACGATCTCGGAGACCGGCTCGACCTCGTCGATGCTGATCGACGGACGGCCGGTGGCCTCGCCGTCCTTGAAGCGGAACAGCCCGCGCAGCGTCATCAGCCGCTCCGACTGCTCGTTGACGCGCGAGGTGTACTGCCGGAAGACCTCGTAGCTGCCCGACCGGGTCGCGTGCTGGAGCCGGAAGACCGTCTCGGGGTCGAACAGGTGCGGCTCGCCCTCGCGACGCCACTGGTACTCGCCGCCGATCTCGAGCTCGCGGTGGGCCGGCGCGATGCCGCCGCGCGGGTACGCCGATGCGTGCCGGCGGGCGACCTCCTCGGCGATGGTGTCGAGCTCGATGCCGCCGAGCTTGGAGGTGGTGCCGGTGAAGTACCGGTCCACGACCGCCTGGGACAGTCCGACGGCCTCGAAGATCTGCGCGCCGGTGTAGGACGCGACGGTGGAGACGCCCATCTTGGACATCACCTTGAGGACGCCCTTGCCCAGGCCCTTGATGAGGTTGGCGACGGCCTTCTCGGGCTCGGCCTTGACGTAGTAGCCCTCCCGCGCCAGGTCCTCGACGGACTCCATGGCGAGGTAGGGGTTCACCGCCGCCGCGCCGTAGCCGACGAGCAGGGCCACGTGGTGGACCTCGCGGACGTCCCCGGCCTCGACGAGGAGCCCTACCTGGGTGCGGGTCTTCTGCCGAACCAGGTGGTGGTGGACCGCCCCGGTCAGCAGCAGCGACGGGATCGGGGCCAGATCGGCGGTGGAGTGCCGGTCGGAGAGCACGATGATCCGCGCTCCCCCGGCGATGGCCTCCGAGACCTCGGCACAGATCTCGTCGAGGCGCTCGGCCAGCGCCCGCCCGCCGCCCGCGACGTCGTACAGGCCGCGCGAGACGTGGGTGATGAAGCCGGGCATGTCGCCGTCACGGTTGATGTGGCGGATCTTGGCCAGGTCGTCGTTGGAGATCACCGGGAACGGCAGCACCACCTGGCGGCACGACGCGGGCGTCGGCTGGAGCAGGTTGGCCTCGGGCCCGATCGTGCCGCTCAGCGAGGTGACGAGCTCCTCGCGGATGGCGTCCAGCGGGGGGTTGGTGACCTGGGCGAAGAGCTGCGCGAAGTAGTCGAACAGCAGCCGTGGCTTGTCGCTCAGCGCCGCGATGGGGGTGTCGGTGCCCATCGAGCCGAGCGTCTCGGCGCCGGTGTTGGCCATCGGCGTGAGCAGGACGCGCAGCTCCTCCTCGGTGTAGCCGAAGATCTGCTGGCGTCGCTTCACCGAGGCGTGCGTGTGCACGATGTGCTCGCGGTCGGTGACGTCGTCGAGGTGGATCAGACCGGCGTGCAGCCACTCGTCGTACGGGTGCTCGGCGGCCAGCTCGGACTTGATCTCCTCGTCCTCGATGATGCGGTGCTCGTCGGTGTCGACGAGGAACATCCGGCCCGGCTGCAGGCGACCCTTGCGGACCACCGTCGCGGGGTCGATGTCCAGGACGCCGACCTCGGAGGCGAGGACGACGAGCCCGTCGTCGGTCACCCAGTAGCGCGAGGGGCGCAGGCCGTTGCGGTCGAGCACGGCGCCGATCTGCGAGCCGTCGGTGAACACGACGCAGGCAGGGCCGTCCCACGGCTCCATCATCGAGGAGTGGAACTCGTAGAAGGCGCGACGCTTGCGGTCCATCTCGGCGTGGTTCTCCCACGCCTCGGGGATCATCATGAGCACCGAGTGGGGCAGCGAGCGCCCGCCCATGTGCAGCAGCTCGAGGACCTCGTCGAACGAGGCCGAGTCGGAGCTGCCGGGCGTGCAGATCGGGAAGAGCCGCTCGAGGTCGCCGGGGATGAGGTCGCTGGACAGCAGCGCCTCGCGGGCCCGCATCCAGTTGCGGTTGCCCATCACGGTGTTGATCTCGCCGTTGTGCGCGATGAACCGGAACGGGTGCGCCAGCGGCCAGCTCGGGAACGTGTTGGTCGAGAAGCGCGAGTGCACGACCGCCATCGCCGAGGCCACGCGCTCGTCGACGAGGTCGGGGAAGAAGTGGTCGAGCTGGTCGGTGGTCAGCATCCCCTTGTAGGCCAGCGTGCGCGAGGAGAGCGACGGGAAGTAGACGCCCGTCTCGTGCTCGGCGCGCTTGCGCAGGCAGAAGGCGAGCCGCTCCAGGGCCATGCCGCTGACGCGGGTGCCGGCGCCTGCGACGAAGAGCTGCACGAACCTGGGCATCACGCTGATCGCGGTGGCACCCAGCGTCGACGGGTCGACGGGGACCTCGCGCCAGCCCAGGACGGACAGGCCCTCCTCGGTGGCGATCTCCTCGATCCGCCGGCGCGCGTCGCCCACGACGGTCTCGTCGCCGGGGATGAACGCCGTCCCGACGGCGTAGCTGCGCTGYGGGGGGAGGTCGAAGTCGACCACGTCACGCAGGAACGCGTCGGGCACCTGCATGAGGATGCCCGCACCGTCGCCGGAGTTGGTCTCGGCGCCGGCGGCGCCGCGGTGGTCGAGGTTGCGAAGCGCGGTGAGCGCCTTGGCAACGATGTCGTGGCTGGCAACGCCGGTCAGGGTGGCCACGAACGCCACGCCACACGCATCGTGCTCGTGGCGGGGGTCGTAGAGCCCTTGGGGCGGCGGGATGGCGTGCATCAGGCTTTCTCCCGTCGTCGTGCTGGACACCGCTCAGCGGTGCATCTGCGGATCCAGTGAGTGGACATCCAGTTGTGGACATGGCGATCGGCAGGGGACGACGTTGGCCCGCGCGTCGGGAAATCTATCACCGGCCGCGCCACGAGGTGAGACGACGATCTCAGCCCTCAGACGCCTCCGGGGCGACCGCGGACGGCTCGTCGGTGTCCGGCTCGCGGGTGTAGACGGTCTCCTCGCGCCCGGGACGCTTCACCGTGGCCCACAGGAAGTAGGCGGCGGCGAGCACGAACAGCACGATCGACGTCCAGACGTTGAAGCGCAGTCCGCCCACGTCGATGAGCTGCACGTCGTCGATGCGCAGGTTCTCGATCCAGCCGCGGCCGAGCGTGTAGAGCATCACGTAGAGGGCGGCCACCCGCCCGAAGCCCAGGCGGAGGCGGCTGTCGAGCCAGATCAGGAGGCCGAAGGCGCCGAGGTTCCACAGGCACTCGTAGAGGAACGTCGGGTGGTACGTCGCGACGTCCGGGTAGGCGTCCGGCCGGTGGGCCGGGTCGATCTCCAGGCCCCAGGGCAGGTCGGTGGGCCGGCCGTAGAGCTCCTGGTTGAACCAGTTGCCCCACCGCCCGATCGCCTGGGCGACGAGGACGCCGGGGGCGATCGCGTCGAGCATGGGGAGCAGCTTGATGTGGTGTCGCCTGGCACCGATCATCACGCCCACGGCACCGAGGGCGATGGCCCCCCAGATGCCGAGCCCGCCGCGCCACACGTAGAGCGCGGCGACGGGGTCGCGGCCCTCGCCGAAGTAGAGCTGCCAGTCGGTGACGACGTGGTAGAGCCGCCCGCCGACGAGGCCGAAGGGCACTCCCCAGATCGCCAGGTCGCTGATCTCCCCGGCACGGCCGCCGCGGGCGATCCAGCGGCGCTCGCCGATCCAGATGGCGACCACGATCCCCAGGATGATGCTCAGGGCGTAGCCACGGACGGGCAGCGGTCCGAGGTACCAGATGCCCTGGCTGGGGCTCGGGATGGACCAGAGGACGATCTCGGGCAGGGTCATGACTCGCTCAGGAGGGTCTCGATGTCGGAGCGGAACTGGGCGGCGGAGGTCTCGTGGCCCCAGAAGACCGGGGCCTGGTCCTCGGCGTCGATGCCGATGACCTGGGTGCCGTGGGTGACGTCGTACCCCCCGCTGGGGAGCTTGTCGCCCTTCTCGACGGCGATGCCCAGCGGCTTGGCCACCGTGCTGATCGTGTCGAGCGGACCGGTGAGGCCGACGTAGCCGTCGGCGTACTGGTCGAGGTAGGCGGCGAGCACGTCCGGGTCGTCGCGGGACGGGTCGGTGGTGACGAAGACGACGTCCACCTTGTCGCGGTCGGCGTCGTCCAGCTGGGTGAGGCCGGTGGTGAGGTTGGACATCACCAGGCCGCAGATGTCGGGGCAGTGCGTGTAGCCGAAGAAGACGAGCGTCAGCGGCTTGTCGGTGTCGTCGGCGAGGCTGTACGGCGCGCCGGCGGTGTCGGTGAGCTGCTGCCCGTCCACCTCGAAGGGCGGGTCGAGCACCGTGCCGGAGAACGCCGCACCGTTGCCCGACGAGCCGCCGCAGCCGGCGAGCAGGACGGCCGAGAGCACCGCGGTGATGAGCGGGGCGAGCACGCCGCCTCGGGTCCTACGCACCCCGCACTCCCCGCGCCAGGTCCTCGGTGAGCGTCCGCAGCGCGGCGATCCCGGCGGCCGGGTCGTCGGCGTGGTCGAGGAGCGTGCGCACGAAGGCGGACCCCACGATGACGCCGTCGGCGTAGGAGGCCACCTCGGCCGCCTGGTCGCCGGTGCTGACGCCCAGGCCGACGCAGACCGGGAGGTCGGTGGTGGCCTTGGTGCGCGCCACGAGCGGCCCGGCCAGGTCGCTCGTGGTGGTCCGGGCACCGGTGACGCCCATGACCGCGGTGGCGTAGACGAAGCCGCGGCACGCGGCGGTCGTCATGGCGACGCGCTCCTCGGTGCTGCTGGGGGCGACCAGGAAGACCTTGTCGAGGCCGTGGGCGTCGGCGGCGGCGATCCACTCGGCCCCGGAGTCGGGGGTGAGGTCGGGCGTGATGAGGCCCGCTCCCCCGGCGGCCGCCAGGTCCGCGGCGAACCGCTCCACCCCGTAGCGCTCGACCGGGTTCCAGTAGGTCATCACCACGGTGGGCGTGCCGGTCGCGGCCACCGCCTCCACCACGTGCATGACGTCGCTCGTGCGGGTGCCCGCCTCGAGGGCGGCCTGGGCGGCCGCCTGGATGGTGGGGCCGTCCATCACCGGGTCGCTGTAGGGCAGGCCGATCTCGATGACGTCGCAGCCGGCGTCGACCATGGCCCTGATGGCCTCGATCGAGCCCTCGACGCTCGGGTAGCCGGCGGGCAGGTAGCCGATCAGGGCGGCCCGGCCCTCGGCCTTCGCGGACGCGAAGGCGGTGGCCGTGGTCGCGCTCACGCAGGGTCTCCGGTCTCGTCGTCGGCCTCGCCGAGCTTGAACCACTCGGTGGCGGTGCCCATGTCCTTGTCGCCGCGACCGCTGAGGTTGATGAGGATGGTCGCGTCGGGGCCCTTCTCGGCAGCCAGCTCGCGGGCCACGTCCATCGCGCCGGCGATGGCGTGCGCGGACTCGATCGCCGGGATGATCCCCTCGGTGCGGGCCAGCAGGGCCAGCGCGTCCATCGCCTCGGTGTCGGTCACCGGTCGGTACGTCGCCCGGCCGGTCTGGGCGAGGTGCGCGTGCTGCGGCCCGACGCCCGGGTAGTCCAGCCCGGCCGAGATCGAGTGCGACTCGACGGTCTGCCCGTCCGCGTCCTGCAGGACGTAGGTACGGGCACCGTGCAGCACGCCCGAGGCACCGGCGTGGATGGTGGCCGCGTGGCGCGGGGTGTCGACGCCGTCGCCTCCCGGCTCGAAGCCGAAGATCTTCACGTCCTCGTCCTCGAGGAAGGCGGTGAACAGGCCGATGGCGTTGGACCCGCCGCCGACGCAGGCGGCGATGGCGTCCGGCAGGGCGCCGTACTGCTCGAGGCACTGCGCGCGGGCCTCGTCGCCGATGCCACGGGTGAAGTCGCGCACCATGCTGGGGAAGGGGTGCGGTCCGGCGGCGGTGCCGAAGAGGTACGCCGTGTGGTCGACGCTGGCGACCCAGTCGCGCAGCGCCTCGTTGATCGCGTCCTTGAGCGTGGCGCTGCCGGAGTCGACCGCGACGACCTTGGCGCCGAGCAGGTGCATCCGGGCGACGTTGAGCGCCTGGCGGCGGGTGTCGACCGAGCCCATGTAGACGGTGCAGTCGAGCCCGAAGTAGGCCGCCGCGGTGGCGCTGGCGACGCCGTGCTGTCCGGCGCCCGTCTCGGCGATCACGCGCTTCTTGCCCATCCGGCGGGTGAGCAGCGCCTGGCCGAGGACGTTGCGGATCTTGTGGGCCCCGGTGTGGTTGAGGTCCTCGCGCTTGAGCAGGATCCGGGCGCCGACCTGCCGGGAGAGCCGCTCGGCGTGGTAGAGCCGGCTCGGGGTGCCGGCGTAGTCGCGGCAGATCGCCTCGAACTCGGCGACGAACTCCGGGTCGGCCATCGCGTCGTGCCAGGCCTGGGTCAGCTCGTCGAGGGCGGCGACGAGCGCCTCGGGCATGAAGCGCCCACCCCACGTGCCGCCGTAGTAGCCCTGCTCGTCGGCGTCGTACCGGCTGACCTGCTGGCTCATCGCTTCACTCCTGTCATGGTGCGTACGGCGGCCGTGGGGTCGCCGTCCCGGACGAGCGCCTCGCCGACGAGCACGGCGCGGGCGCCCTCGCCCACGAACCGCGTCACGTCGTCGGGGCCACTGATGCCCGACTCGGCCACCAGCACCCGGTCCTCGGGGACGAGGGGGGCGAGGCGGCCGAAGGTGTCGTTGTCGACCGCGAGGGTCTTGAGGTTGCGGGCGTTGACGCCGACCAGCTCGGCCCCGAGCGCCACCGCGCGTTCCGTCTCGGCCTCGTCGTGGACCTCGACGAGCACGGTCAGGCCGAGCTCGCGGGCCTCGTCGTGGAGGCGACGCAGGTCGTCGTCGTCGAGCGCCGCCACGATCAGCAGCGCGAGGTCGGCGCCCGCCGCACGGGCCTCGACGAGCTGGTAGCTCGCCACGATGAAGTCCTTGCGCAGGATCGGGGTGTCGACCGCGGCCCGGACCGCCACGAGGTCGTCCAGCGAGCCGCCGAAGCGCCTGCGCTCGGTGAGCACCGAGATGGCGGCGGCACCGCCGGCGGCGTACGCCGTGGCGAGCGCGGCGGGATCGGGGATGTCGGCCAGCTCGCCCTTGCTGGGGCTCTTGCGCTTCACCTCGGCGATGACGCTCGAGCCGGAGTCGCGGAAGTGCGGCATCGGGTCGCGGGCCGCTTCGACGTCGGCCAGTGCGGCACGGACGTCGGCGAGCGGCCGGGCGGCCTCGCGACCGGCGAGGTCCTCGCGGACGCCGACGATGATCTGGTCGAGCACGGACATGGGGACAACCCTCTCACTCCACCGGTGGCGGGGCCGACGGTGGCTCAGGCCGCGAGCCAGGACCCGGGCACGTTGCGCGCGACGGTGAACACCGCGACCACGGCGAGCCCCGTCATCCACGCGGCCGAGGGCACGACCAGGGGCCGCATCGCGTCTCCCCCGCGCCAGGTCACGACGACCCGGCGCCACCAGAAGGCGATCACGACCGGCAGGGCCGCCACGAGCAGCAGGTTGCTCGACGCGGCGGCGCCGATGTCGAGCCGGGTGAGGTCGTGCACCGCACGCAGGCTGCCGCACAGCGGACAGTCGAGGTGCGTCAGCAGCCTGGTGGGGCACCAACCCCAGCTGCCGGGCCGGTGCGGGTCACGGACGGCCAGCGCGATCGTCCCGAGCACGACGAGGACCGCCGCACCGAGCGGACCGGCGAGGCGCCGGGCCCGACCCGTCATCGGCTCGGGCCCTCGGAGTCGGACGGGGTGGGTCAGTGCGGGTCGCCGTGGAAGCCGAGCTTGGCCATCACGAGGAACAGCGGCAGCGCGACGGCGCCGAGCGCGATGCCGACCCAGAAGATCGGCATGCTGACCGGCGAGAGCATCAGGGCGATCGAGCCGACGAGGAAGCCGAGCATGGCCACGCCGACCGCGGTCCACGCAGCGGGGGTGTTGCCGTGGTTGTTGGCCATGGATGCTCCTTGGGGCGTGCGGCGATGGTGCGCGTCGGACGGACTCGACCGGTGACCCGGTCGGTCGTCGCTCAGTCTAGGGGCCGCTGTCGGTCGGTCGGGTCATGACCCTCGTCGAGGGCCTTCCAGATCTCCAGGTTGCCCTCCGGGTCCACGGGGGCGCCCTCCCCGGCCGGGGAGTCGTAGCGTTGTCCCATCTCTGGCCAGCCGGGGACGAGGCGCACGGCGAGCACCGTGGTGACCACGCACCCGACGGCGGCGACGCAGGCGGCGGCGTACCAAGCCGTGAAGTGGACCGAGGCCGTGTCGGCCCCCGAGGCGGTCCTGAGCTGGTCGGCCACCGAGTCCTGGAGGGTGAAGAGCGCCCAGACCGTGGTGACGAGCAGACCCACCGACGACAGCGCGGCCACGGCCATCACGATGCGGCGGAAGCGGCCGCGGGTGACGAGCACGACGCCCCAGCCGGCCAGCACGACGAGGCTGAGCGCGCCGGCGAGCGGCATCTCGCCGATGCCGTCGGCCACCGCGGCGCCCAGGACGGCCGCGTCCCCGGCGGTCTCGGTGCTCAGCTGGCCCGACGTGCCCTCGACCCACGGGCTGGTGC
>NZ_JBFUKA010000084.1:0-37725 GCF_056401085.1 Nocardioides sp. P4_G4 | reverse complement strand
CATCATCCCGAGCACCGCGACCACGGTCAGCACCGAGGTGAGCAGCTGGCTCAGGGTCTGCTGGAGGGTCGTGCTGACGTTGTCGATGTCGTTGGAGACGCGGCTCAGCAGCTCACCGCGGGGCTGGCGGTCGATGTAGGCGAGCGGGAGACGGTGCACCTTGTCCTCCACGTCGGAGCGCATCCGACGCACCGTGCCCTGCACCACGTCGTTGAGGATCCACCCGGCCAGCCAGCCGAGCGCGGCCGCGCCGATGTAGATCGCCAGCACGAGCATGAGCACGTGGCCCACGGCGGTGAAGTCGACGCCCTGGCCGGGGACGACGTCCATGCCGCTGACCAWGTCGGCGACCTGGTCGTCGCCGCGCTCGCGGAGCAGGTCGACGGCCTGGGACTTGGTCAACCCGTCGGGCAGCTGGCCGCCGATCAAACCGGAGAAGATCAGGTCCGTGGCCCGGCCCAGCACCCGCGGGCCGAACGCGGTGGCCAGCACGCTGACGACGGTGAGGGCGATGACCGCGAGCGTCTTGGCGCGGTACGGCGCCATCCGGGAGACCATGCGTCGGGCCGACGGACCGAAGGCGCTCGCCTTCTGCCCGACCATGCCCCCGCCCATCGGGCCGCGGCCGGGACCGCCGGGTCCCGCCTCGATGCGCTCGGTCTGCTTGAGCGTGGCGGGCGCCTGCTTCGTGGTGTCACTCATGCGACCTCTCCCACCGTGAGCTGGGACTGGACGATCTCGAGGTAGGTGCCGCACGTCGCCAGGAGCTCGTCGTGGGTGCCTCGCCCCACGACCTCCCCGTCCTCGAGGACGATGATGACGTCGGCGTCGCGGATCGTGGAGACCCGCTGGGCGACGATGACGACCGTGCTGTCACGCGTGACCGGCACCAGCGCGGCCCGCAGCCGCGCGTCGGTGGTCAGGTCGAGGGCGGAGAACGAGTCGTCGAAGAGGTAGATCTCGGGCCGACGGATCACTGCCCGGGCGATGGCCAGCCGTTGGCGCTGCCCTCCGGAGAAGTTGCTGCCCCCCTGGGAGACGGTCGACTCGAGCCCGTCGGGCATCGCGACCACGAAGTCGCGCGCCTGGGCGATCTCGAGCGCGTGCCACATCTCCTCCTCGCTGGCGTCGGCCTTGCCGTAGCGCAGGTTGTCGGCGATGGTGCCGGAGAAGAGGAACGCCTTCTGCGGGACCAGGCCGAGCCGCGACCACAGCACCTCGGGAGCCAGGTCGCGGACGTCGACCCCGTCGACGTACACCGTGCCGGAGGTGGCGTCGAAGAGACGCGGCACCAGGTTGACCAGGGTGGACTTGCCGGCCCCGGTGGAGCCGACGATGGCGATCGTCTGCCCGGGTCGGGCCTGCAGGTCGACGCGGCGGAGCACGGGCTCCTCGGCGCCGGGGTAGGCGAAGGTGACCCCGTCGAGGACGAGGGTGCCGCGCTCGGTGACCTCGGTGACCGGGTCGGCCGAGGTGACC
Organism: Nocardioides sp. P4_G4; assembly: GCF_056401085.1. Classification (NCBI taxonomy): domain Bacteria; kingdom Bacillati; phylum Actinomycetota; class Actinomycetes; order Propionibacteriales; family Nocardioidaceae; genus Nocardioides; species Nocardioides sp. P4_G4. Next base: position 36,246 of record NZ_JBFUKA010000084.1, on the reverse strand, counting down.
ACGCTGCTCTCGGTGTCGAGCACCTCGACGATCCGGTCGGCGCACACGGCGGCGCGCGGGATCATCATCATCATGAAGGTCCCCATCATCACGCTCATGATGATCTGCATGAGGTAGGTGAGGTACGCCGTCAGCGCACCGACCTCCATGGCCCCCGACTCGACCCGGTGCCCGCCGAACCACAGCACGGCGACCGAGGCGACGTTGGCGACCAGCATGACGACCGGGAACAGGCCGGCCTGCCAGCGACCGGCCCGGACGGCGACCACGGTGAGCTGGTCGTTGGCCTCGCCGAAGCGGCGGGTCTCGTGCTCCTCGCGGACGAAGGCGCGCACGACGCGGACACCGGTCACCTGCTCGCGCAGCACGCGGTTGACCTCGTCGATGCGTACCTGCATCAGCCGGAAGCTGGGCACCATCTGGCGCACGATCAGCCCGACCGAGACCGCCAGGACCGGGACCACGACCACGATCAGCCACGAGAGCCCGACGTCCTCACGCATGGCCATCACGACGGCGCCGACCATCATGATCGGCGCGGAGACGAACATGGTGAAGCCCATCAGGACCAGCATCTGCACCTGCTGGACGTCGTTGGTCTCGCGGGTGATGAGCGAGGGGGCGCCGAAGTGCTGCACCTCGCGGGCCGAGAAGGTGCCGACCCGGGAGAAGATCGCGGCGCGCAGGTCGCGCCCGAAGGACATCGCGGTGCGCGCGGCGAACCACACGGCCGCGATCGCGCAGAGGGCCTGGGCGATCGAGACGGCGAGCATCACCGCTCCCCGCTGGACGATGTAGCCGGTGTCGCCCAGCACGACCCCGTTGTCGATGATCTGGGCGTTGAGGCTGGGCAGGTAGAGCATCGCCAGGGTGCCGACGAACTGGAGCGCGACGATCGCGGCGATGGGGCGCTTGTACGGCGCGAGGTGGGTGCGGATGAGTCGCAGGAGCATCAGTCGACCTTTGTGAGCAGACCGTCGAGGACGGTGGTGACGATCTCGTCGGCGGACAGGATCCGGCCGTCGGAGAGGTGGGGATGGCTGCCGGAGAAGGTCAGCAGCCGGGTGACGTGCACGAGCTGCGCCACCGGGACGCGGATCTCGTCGGCGTGCGGGGCGAGCAGGTCGGCCATGATCTGGGCCGCCTCCTCGCGGGTGTGCTTCATGTGGGTGCGACCGGCGGGCGGGCCGACCATCCCGACCGCGGTCATCAACGTGAAGATCCCCCGGAACCGGATCTGGAGCAGGGTGACCAGGTCGAGGACGAGGTCCCGGAGGGGCTGGTCGGGCTCGATGCGGCGCAGGTCGTCGAGGAAGGGCTCGATGTCGAAGGCATGGTCCAGGGCCGCCTGGACGAGGTCGTCCTTGGACTCGAAGACGCGGAAGATCGTGCCCTCCGCCACCCCGGCGGCCTCGGCGATCTGGCGGGTGGTCACCGCCCGGCCGTGCTCGTGGAGCAGGGGCAGGGTCACGTCCACGAGCGCGGTGCGGCGGTCGGCGGCGGACATGGCGGTGGCACGGGGGGTCACCCGGACACCCTAGGTGAGTGAGCGCTCACTCACAAGCGATTCACAACTCCTCAGGGAGCCAGACGCTCGACCGCCCAGGCGTCGCCGGCGCCGCGGCGATAGACCAGCCGGTCGTGCATGCGGCTGGTCCGCCCCTGCCAGAACTCCACCACCTCGGGTCGCACCCGGTAGCCGCCCCAGTGGTCGGGCAGGTCCACCACGTCCGGGAACCGCTCATCCATGCGGGCGAAGTCGGCAGCCAGCGCGGCCCTGCTCGGCACGACCGTGGACTGTCGTGACGCCCAGGCACCGAGCTGGGCACCCCGCGGACGGGAGCGGAAGTAGGTCTCGACCTCATCGCGGGGCAGCGTCGCCGCGGTGCCCTCGACCCGGACCTGGCGCTCCATCGGGTGCCAGGGGAAGAGCAGGGCGCAGCGTGCGTTGGCCGCCAGCTCGTCGCCCTTGCGGGAGGCCAGGTTGGTGAAGAACACGAAGCCGTCCGCGCCGACCCCCTTGAGGAGCACCATCCGCGACGAGGGGGCACCGTCCGGGGTGGCGGTCGCCACGACCATCGCGTTGGGCTCGTGCAGGCCGGCCCCGACCGCCTCGTGCAGCCAGCGGGTGAACATGTCCACCGGGTCCGGCTCGAGGTCGGGGAGGTCGAGCCCTCCGCGGGAGTACTCCTCCCGCAGGGAGGCCAGATCGACGGAGCGGTCGCCGGCGGGGTCCATGACTCCCGACCCTAGCCCGCACCCGCGGCGTGCGGTGGCGACGTGGTGGGGGGTCAGGTGCACAATGAGTCGCCCGCCTCCGCGGGCCATCCCGCCACGCACGTCGGCCCCAGAGGAGCGCACACCATGACGCAGGTGCACCACGGACTCGAGGGAGTCGTCGCGTTCGAGACCGAGATCGCCGAGCCCGACAAGGAGGGCTCCGCGCTGCGGTACCGCGGCGTCGACATCGAGGAGATCGTCGGCCGGGTCCCGTTCGAGAACATCTGGGGCCTGCTCATCGACGGCTCCTACACCCCCGGCCTGCCCGCCGCCGAGCCCTACAACCTGCCCGTCCACACCGGCGACGTCCGTGTGGACGTGCAGGCGGCCGTCGCGATGCTCGCCCCGGCCTTCGGCTTCGGCCAGACCTACGACATCAGCGACGAGCAGGCCCGCGAGGACCTCGCCCGCGTCGCCGTGATGGTCCTGTCGTACGCCGCCMAGTCCGCGCGCGGGCTGCACCTGCCCGTCGTCTCCCAGAAGGAGGTCGACCAGGGCGGGACGCTGGCCGAGAAGTTCCTGATCCGCTGGAAGGGCGAGGCCGACCCCAAGCACGTCCAGGCCATCGACGCCTACTGGTCCTCGGCCGCCGAGCACGGCATGAACGCCTCCACGTTCACCGCCCGGGTGATCACCTCGACCGGCGCCGACGTCGCCGCCGCCTTCTCCGGTGCGATCGGCGCCATGAGCGGGCCGCTGCACGGTGGCGCCCCGTCCCGGGTCCTGGGGATGATCGAGGAGGTCGAGCGACGTGACGGCGACGCCGCGTCGTACGTCAAGGAGCTGCTCGACGACGGCGAGAGGCTGATGGGCTTCGGCCACCGCGTCTACCGCGCCGAGGACCCGCGCGCCCGGGTGCTGCGGCGCACCGCCAAGGAGCTCGGCGCCCCGCGCTACGCCGTCGCCGAGGCGCTGGAGCAGGCAGCCCTCGCCGAGCTGCGCGAGCGCCGCCCGGACCGGGTCCTGGAGACGAACGTGGAGTTCTGGGCCGCGATCGTGCTCGACTTCGCCGAGGTGCCGCCGACCATGTTCACCTCGATGTTCACCTGCGCCCGCACGGGCGGCTGGTCGGCGCACATCCTGGAGCAGAAGCGCACCGGCCGGCTGATCCGCCCCTCGGCGATCTACACCGGTCCGCCCTCGCGCCCGGCGTCCGACGTCGACGGCTGGAACGAGGGCTGGGGCGCCTGACCCCTGCGGTCAGGCGGTGGGCGGCGCGAGGGCCTGCTCGACGTACCAGCTGGTGCGCCCCTGGGCGCCGGCCATGCTGAGCGAGACGTGCAGGTGGTCGCGGTGCCGCAGGGTGGCCGAGCAGCCCTTGCGGGTGCGGCAGCCGGAGTTGAGGTACTTCTTCGGCTCGAAGCCGTCCCACGCCGCGTACATCCGGTCGTTCCAGATGACGTACATGATGCCCATCCGGCGGGCCAGCGCGTCGCTGTCCCCCAGCTCGTCGTCGGCGAACGCCTCGATGAGGAAGGCGTCGGCGAGCGCCCGGTCGTCGGGGTTCCTGACGTCGAGCATCCAGTCGAAGGCCCGGCCGTCCTTGTGCTCGGACTGCCCGCCACTCGAGCAGGCGCGCAGGGTCCCTCCGTACACGCCGCCGCGGGCGACCAGCCACTGACCGAGCGCCACGGTCCCGGGCCGGTCCGTGCGGGCGCACGTCTTCTGCGGCTGGTACCGCGCGTAGGACTCGACGGGCATGGCGTACCGCTGGAACGACACGGCCTGCGCCGGCACCGTGAGCAGGCCGGCCCAGACCACCAGGCTCGACAGGACGGCGAGCAGCACCACCGGTCCCCTACGCATGTCGCCTCCCCACACCGGAGGAACGCTAGGCGGGCGACGCGGGACGCGTGGGGCGAATGGGAGAAAAGGGGTTCACCCTCCGGCGTGTCGGCTGGACACGCGGAACATCGCGGTCGCGCGAGGCGTCAGAGCGGCTTGCCGAAGCAGCGACTGAGCGGGGAGTCCCGGTAGTAGCCGAAGCCGTCGATGCGCGCGTAGCCGGCCGAGGCGTAGAGCGCGATCGCCTCGGGCTGCTTCTCCCCCGTCTCCAGCACGATCGCCTCGGCGCCCGCCTCGCGCGCGGTGAGCTCGAGGTGGGCCAGCATGCGTCGGGCCAGTCCGAGGCCGCGCGCCGACGGGGCGACGTACATCCGCTTGACCTCGGCGGTGCGGGTGGTGCCGGACAACGACACGTCCGTACGCCGCCGCCAGGCGCCCGAGACCACGGGCGTCGCGGCAAGGCGACCGACGAAGAACATCCCTGTCGGGTCCTCGAACTCGCCGGCGTCGATCGGGGACTCGTCGCGACCGCCGTAGCGCGCGACGTACTCCTCCTGCACCTGCTCGACGAGGAGGACCGCGTCGGGGGCGGTGATGGGGAGCCTCTCGATCACCAGCCGGGCAGCCGGCACGAGGCCTTCGACAGGCGGACCCGCTGCCACGACCGCAGGGTCGGATGAGAGGCTGTCCACGCTGACAGCGTAGTCAGGGACCTCTCACCACTGACTCCCCGGAAGGCTTCTTTCGTGAACGACGCGATCCAGATCCCCACCGAGCTCCTGCCCGCCGACGGCCGCTTCGGCGCCGGCCCGTCGAAGATCCAGACCAGCCACCTCGACGCGCTCGCCGCGACGGGCAGCACGCTGATGGGCACCTCCCACCGCCAGGCGCCGGTGAAGAACACCGTGGGTCGGGTGCGCGAGGGCCTCGCGTCGCTCTTCGACCTGCCCGAGGGCTACGAGGTCGTGCTCGGCAACGGCGGCGCGACCGCGTTCTGGGACATCGCGACCTACGGGCTGATCCGGCGCAAGAGCCAGCACCTCACCTTCGGGGAGTTCTCCTCCAAGTTCGCCAAGGCCGCCCAGCAGGCGCCGTGGCTCGACGACCCGACGGTCATCGCCAGCGACCCGGGCTCGCGTCCCGACGCGGTCGCCGAGGAGGGCGTCGACGCCTACGCCTGGGCCCACAACGAGACCTCCACGGCCGTCATGGCCCCGGTCGTGCGCCCGGTGGAGGACGACTCCGTCGTGCTGGTCGACGCGACCTCCGGTGCCGGCGGCCTGCCCGTCGACCTCACCCAGGTCGACGCCTACTACTTCGCGCCGCAGAAGTGCTTCGCCTCCGACGGCGGTCTCTGGATCGCGCTGATGTCGCCGAAGGCGCTCGAGCGGGCGGCCGAGATCGCGGCCACCGACCGGCACGTCCCGGCGTTCTTCGACCTGCCGACCGCCATCGACAACTCGGCCAAGAACCAGACCTACAACACGCCCTCGGTCGCCACCTTGTTCCTGATGGCCGAGCAGCTGGACTGGATGAACGCCCAGGGTGGGCTCGCCGGCATGGTGGAGCGCACCACGGCCAGCTCCGACGCCCTCTACGGCTGGGCCGAGAGGACGTCGTACACCACGCCGTACGTCACCGACCCGAGCCACCGCTCGCTGGTGATCGGCACCGTCGACTTCGACGACTCCATCGACGCCGCCGCGATCGCGAAGGTCCTGCGGGCCCACGGCGTCGTCGACACCGAGCCCTACCGCAAGCTCGGCCGCAACCAGCTGCGGATCGCGATGTACCCCGCGATCGACCCGAGCGACGTCGAGAGGCTCACCGCCTGCATCGACCACGTCGTCGGCCGGCTCTGACCCGACGCGTCAGGCGTCCTTGAGCAGGCGCAGCACCGCTCGCTCGAGGGCCGCCTGGCGCGCGTCGTCGGTGTCGTACGACGACTTCACCGTGATCGTCCGCCCGTGCTCGTAGGCCTCGACCACGCGCGGGTCGACGTAGGCCGTGCGGGCGAGCGTGGGGGTGTTGCCCAGGAACTCCGAGACCTCCTTCATCGTCGCCGAGACGGCCCGCTTGCGTGAGGCCTTGGTCGCTCCCGGCTCGTCGGTGCTCGCCAGTGCGGCCGCCGCGATGACGGTGGCGTGCCAGGTCCGGAAGTCCTTGGCCGTGGCCTCGATCCCGGTCGCCTCCCGGACGTAGGTGTTGACCTGACCGGCGTCGAGGCCGCGCCACTGGCGCCCGTCCTTCCACGCCAGCAGCCGGTCGCCGCCGCCCCGGCGGGCCCGCATGACGTCGAGGGCAGCGATCGTCGCCTCGTCGTCGATCTCGATGCAGTGCTCGACCCCGGACTTGCCCACGAAGCAGAACGTCAGCCGGCCGCCCCGCTTGGTGACGTGCTCGCGCAGCATCGTGGTGAGGCCGAAGGAGCCGTTGGTGTCGGTGTAGACGTCGTTGCCGATCCGGAAGTAGCCCAGGTCCAGCAGCCGGACCGCGACGGCACACGCGCGCTCCTGGCTCATCCCCTCGGTCCCCAGGTCGGTGAGCACCCGCTCGCGGGCCTTGGACATGGCCTTGCCGAAGTCGATGATCCGCTCGAACTTCGCCGCGTCCCGGCTCGCGCGCCACTGCGGGTGGTAGAGGTACTGGCGCCGACCGGCGTCGTCGGTGCCGACGGCCTGGAGGTGCCCGTTCGGGAACGGCGTGATCCACACGTCCTCCCAGGCCGGCGGGATGACGAGGTCCTTGCAGCGCTGGACGTCCTCGGGCGCGAGCCGGTCGCCGTGCTGGTCGAGGTAGGTGAAGCCCTTCCCGACCCGGCGCCGGGTCCAGCCCGGCTGGTCGGGAGCGGTACGGCGCAGGCGTGGCATGACGGTGAGGCTAGTGGGGCCTCAGGCTGCGCCACAGCACCCCTAGGGCGATCACGCCGACGACGCCCCCCGCCAGCCACGGCCAGGCGTAGGGGTCCGTCGGCGCGGCGCCGTCGTCCGGGGCGACCGTGCCCCCGTCGGCCGGCGTCGGGGTCGGGGTCGCGGTCGGGGTCGCGGTCGTCGAGGAGGTCGGAGTCGGCTCCGCCATCGCCCGCTCGACCCGGCGCGGCACCGGCACCGACAGCACCTCGGAGCCCTGGCCCTCGCTGCTCACGAGCACCCGGCCGTCCGGGGTGACCGCGATGCCCTCACCCTGCTGCTGAGCGGGCAGGTCCCAGGCGCCGACCGACTCCAGCTCGGGGAAGGTGTAGACCGTGGCGCGCGAGTAGGTCCGCAGCACGACGTGGCGACCGTCGGGGAAGAAGGCGCCGTCGGTGACCAGTCCGACGACCTGGCCGACCAGCCCGAGCTGGTTGGGCGCGTCATCGGCCATCTCCGGGGGCGCGGCGTAGACCTCGCCGGCGAAGACGCCCTTGGTGACCACGAGGATGCGACCCGTCGTGGGGTCCACCAGCAGAGCCTCGGCGTCGCGCGGTCCGTCGGGGTAGACCAGGTCGATCGTCTCCTCGTCGACCGTGCGGTCGCCGTCGCCCACCGGCACCCGGGTCACCTCGATCGAGTCGCGGGACCCGGAGTTGTCGCCGATGTCGCCGACCCAGACGCGGCCCGGTCCCGCCGGGGCCAGGGCCTCGACGTCACGTGGTCCGTCGGCCCAGTAGGTGGTGCCGACCGTCTCGCCGGTGGCGGCGTCCACGGTGAAGACCCGCCCGATGTCGCCGGAGTCGTTGGTCGTCCACACCCGGTCGCCGGAGGCCACCAGCCCGCTCGACTCGACGATCTCGGGGTCGGAGAACGAGAAGAGCACCCGACCGTCGTCGGGCTCGGCACCCATCGCGAGCCCGATGGCGAAGGGTGCGAGCACGCCCGCCCCCGCGGCCACGGTCAGCAGCCGACGCCGCAGGTCAGCCACGCGGGGCGTCCAGCAGCTCGGCCAGGTGGGGCCGCACCCCCCAGGTGGTCACCAGGTCGTCGTACTCCTGGCGGAGCCGGCCGCCGGTGACGGGCGTGCCGGTGCGGGTGGCGCGCAGCAGCGTGTTGCGGGGCGTGTGCTCGCTCTCCACGAACTCCACGACGTCGACGCGGTAGCCGACCAGCCGCAGGATGGCGGCCCGCAGCGCGTCGGTGAGGGTGTCGGCGAAGCGCTCGCGCAGGATGCCGTGGCGGGTGAGCATGGCGTACGGCGCCGGCGTCGGGGCCTTGCGCAGCTGCGCGGCCACGTCGTGGTGGCAGCACGGAGCGGCCAGCACCAGGGCCGCATCCCACGCGATGGCCCGGGCCAGCGCGTCGTCGGTGGCGGTGTCGCAGGCGTGCAGGGCCAGCACCACGTCGGGGGGCTGGGGCAGCTCCGCGTCGCCGATGGTGCCGACCACGAAGTGGGCCTCGATCCCCAGCGCCGACGCCACGGTGCTGTTGTGGTCGGCGGACTGCTGCTTGACGTCGACGCCGGTGACGCGGACCGGCAGACCGCGCACCGCCGAGAGGTAGCGGTGGGCCGCGAACGTCAGGTAGGCGTTGCCGCACCCGAGGTCGACGACACGCAGCGGGTCGTCCTCGGTGGGGGTGCGCAGCTGGCCCTTGGCCAGTGCGTCGCCGATGGCCGCGTCGAGCAGCCGCAGGAACTCCTCCACCTGGCGGTACTTCGCCTGCCGGGTCGGCTTGATCCGGCCCTGCGCGTCGGAGATCCCGAGCGCCCTGAGCACCGGGTCGTCCTCCGCGAGGAGGCGCTGCTTGGCCTTGTCGTGGCCCCGCTCCGCCTCGACCGGCGTGGCCCGGTCCTGCGTGTGGGTCACGGCCTCGAGCTTCTTGGTGGCGCGCACCTGGTGGGTCTGGGTGGTGGTGTCGACGTGCCAGCTGCCGAAGGGCTCGTCGAGGAGGTCGTCGACGGCCGCCTTCGCGGCGTCGCCGACCGCCACGTTGGTGGTGTGCGCCTGGGTGTCGTCGTACGACGTGACCTGGAGGTGGCGCCCGGCCTTGAGGTCGACGTAGCGCAGCTCCACGCGTCGTACGGGTCGACCGGCCACCGCCGGGACCCGGCCGCCGCGCTGGGCGCCGGACGCGACGGCGCGCACCAGCGTCTCGGGGTCGAGCAGGTGCCCGCGCATCCGGGCGAGGGCCCGCAGGAGGGGCTCGGTAGCCATGTCAGGCGCCTCCGCCCACGACTGGCCGCCTCACAGGACGGACGCGAGGAGGACGACGAGGAGCAGGGCCCCCAGCGCGACCGGGATGACGAGTCGACGCTGACGGGGGTTCATGCGCCCATCGTAGGTCGGCCGCCGTGCGCCGACCCACTCCGCGCGGGTGCCAGCGACAGGGCGTACGTCACCACGTCGAGCACCGGGACGGCCCCCGAGGCGATGTCGCCCTCCTCGACCCAGGCGACGTCGTCGGTGGTGCCACCGACCTCGACGACCCGGAGCTCGTCGCCGTCGGCCACGCTCGCGGCGAAGAGCAGGTGCACGCCGTGGTAGTCCTCCCACCGGCCGGTGGGAGCGGTGCCGGAGAAGTGGGTGTCGTGCACGCCGAGCAGCTCCCCGACCTCGCAGGCGACGCCGCACTCCTCGGCCACCTCCCGCACCAGGGTCGCGGCCGGTCGCTCCCCGTGGTCGATGCCGCCGCCGGGCAGGGTCCACGAGCCCGGGTGGGCCGCCGTGGGCGAGAGCCGGGTGAGCAGCACCCGTGTGTCGCGACGGACCACGGCGTAGGCCGCCACCCGCTGCACCCGCATCGTCCGGTGGTCGGCGAGCGCCTCGGTCACCGTCGCCACGACCGGCACCTCCCCCGCCTCGACGGCCGCCACCGGGTGCCACGCAGCCTCGATCGTGGAGCCGCCGACCTCGACGACACGCGGCTGCGGCGCGTCGGCGCGCACCCACGCGTCGTACACGATGCGCAGGGCGTGGAAGTCGGTCAGCACCCCGTCGCGCGACGCGCGCGGCAGGTGGGCGCTGTAGACGCGGGCCGAGTCACCCAGCACCGCCTCGAGGCCCGTCTCCTCGACGATCTCGCGCAGCAGGGCGTCGCGCGGGTCCTCGCCGTGGTCGAGACCGCCGCCGGGCAGGGTCCAGAGCTCGTTGCGGCTGATCCGAGGGGCGAGGCGGCACAGGAGGATCTCGGGCCCGCGGGGCCCGTCACCGGTCGCGGGGCCGTCCGCGCAGGTGGCCGGGGTCCGCAGGATGACGGCGTACGCCGCCACGCGCTGTCGTCTGGGGAGAGGGGCCATGGCACCAACCTGCCATGGAAGGGGTGACTGACGTAGCCTCAGCGGGTGCCCTCCACGCAACGAGATCCGTGGCTCGACAACTCCAAGATGGTGCTCGTCGTCTTCGTGGTGATCGGGCACTCCTGGGGCCTGCTCGAGAAGACCCAGGGCTCGCACTGGGCCTACGACTTCCTGTACCTGTGGCACATCCCGGCGTTCGTCTTCGTGAGCGGCTACCTGTCGAAGTCCTTCGAGTGGGACCACCGGCACATGAAGAGCCTGCTCTACACGCTGCTGGTGCCCTACCTGATCTTCGAGCCGGCGCTGTACTACTACCGCGTCGGCGTGGTCGGCGAGACCGAGCCCGGGACGCTGTGGCTGGAGCCGCACTGGACGATGTGGTACCTCGTCGTGCTGCTGATGTGGCGCCTGGTCACCCCGATCCTCAAGCTGCACTGGCTCTTCCTGCCTCTGTCCGTCGCCGTCAGCGTCCTGGGCGGCTTCTGGAACACCGACCTGCTGATGCTGCCGCGCTTCCTGGGCCTGCTGCCGTTCTTCGTGCTGGGCCTGCACCTCAAGCCGCGTCACCTCAAGCACCTCGACGACGTGTGGGTGCGGATCGCCGCCGTCCCCGCGCTCGTCGGGATGGCCGTCGCAGCCCTCTACACCGACGCCTGGGCCCAGACCGCGTTCCTCTGGTACGACGCCGGCTACGAGGACGTCGGCATCGACCCGGTCATCGCGTTCCAGACCCGCCTCACCGTGCTGACCCTGGGCCTGGTCGGCGCGTTCTCGGTGCTCGCCCTGGTCCCCCGCCGCTCCCTCGGGTGGTTCACCGTGATGGGCGGCGCGACGATGGTCGTCTACCTCTTCCACGGCTTCGTCATCAAGACCGTCAAGGCGCTCGGCTGGCCGGGCTGGGCCGAGGACCACACGACCGCCGGCTTCGTGCTCACGACCCTGGGTGCGGTCGCGCTGGCGCTGCTGCTGGCGTGCGCCCCCGTACGCCGTGTGCTCGAGCCGTTCACCAACCCGCTGGGCTGGTGGGAGTCGCGTCGCTCGGCCCGCTCCTCGGCACCGGCCCCCAGCTCGGGCGCACGGCCGAGCGAGGAACCGACTCCAGCGCCTGCGCCTCGAGCCTCGTCGGCGCCGACCCGCCCAGGTGGGCCGGGTGCCATGGAGCAGGCTCACCGGGACGTGGCGAGTGGTGCGGCAGGTGCTGCAACCCCTCCAGCAGCGACGTCATCCGACGACCGAGGTCCTGCGTCCAGGATGTGAGGTCGTCCCCGGGGAGCGAGGTGAACGGCTCCCCGAGGACCACGTCGACGCGCCGCCCCCGGGTGAGGTCCGGTCGCGGGCCGCGGCCGCGCTCATCGGGGCGGCCGACGCTCCAGATCCGCTGGCTGCCCCACAGCGCCACGGGCACCACCGGCACACCGGTCTCGCGGGCCAGCCCGGCGACCCCGCGCATCAGGGAGCGCACGGTGTAGGAGTGGGAGACGCCGGCCTCGGGAAAGGCGCACACGGCCTCCCCCGCGCGCAGCAGGCTCCGGGCGCGGAGGTAGGCCGCCGCGGGTGCCTCACGGTCGACCGGGACGTGCTGCATGCGGTCCATCGCGGTCCGCACGCCCGGCACCCGCCACGCGTCGTGGCGGCACAGGAAGCGGAGGTAGCGCTGACGGGTGATCGCGGCCTGCTCGAGGAAGAGGAAGTCCGGATAGCTCAMGTGGGTGGCGGCCAGCAGCACGGGTCCGCTGGTCGGCAGGTGCTGCGTCCCGGTCCAGCGCGTGTCGATCCGCAGCAGCCGCAACGCTGCACGCCCCAGCGCGTTGGTCGTCCGGTAGCAGGCCTCGCTCATGCACTCTCTTCGGTTCTGGCCCCCGCCACGGATCGTGTCAGCGGGAGGGTACCTGCGGCGCAGGGACGCTCAGGCGAAGGGCGGCCGCGCGTCGCGCGCGATCGAGCGGCGACCCGCCCACCGCCACACCCGGGCGGCGCGGTCACGGTCGGCCTCGTCCACCAGGTTGCCCATCCACCGCAGGGCCAGGGTCATCAGCCAGTCCGAGCGCATCCCGGCGGGACCGAGGGCGGCGACGATCCGGGGCTGGGTGGCCACGCCGGCGAGCCGACGGGCGATGGAGAAGGACTCGCCGTAGTGCTCGCGCAGCACGCCCGGCCACACGGTGCCGAGGTGCTCGCCGGCGGCCATCGCCTCGGCCACGAACCGGCCGGTCTCGAGCCCGTAGTCGATGCCCTCACCGTTGAGCGGGTTGACGCAGCCGGCGGCGTCGCCGATGAGCGCCCAGTTGTCGCCGGCAACGTGGGAGACGGCCCCGCCCATCGGCAGCAGCGCAGAGGTGGGCATCCGCAGCTCGCCGGACAGCCGGAACTCCTCACGCCGCTGGTCGGCGTAGTAGGACATGAGCGGCTTGACCGCGATGTTGGCGGGGCGCCGGGAGGTCGCGAGGGTGCCGACGCCGACGTTCACCTCGCCGGTGCCGAGCGGGAAGATCCAGCCGTAGCCGCTCAGGATCTCGCCGTCCTCGCCGCGGAGCTCGAGGTGGGAGCTGATCCAGGGGTCGTCGGACATCTCGGAGGCGATGTAGGCCCGTCCGGCGACGCCGTAGACGGTGTCGCGGTGCCACTCACGGCCCAGCAGCTTGCCGAGCGGGGAGCGCACGCCGTCGGCGACCACGAGCCGCTGGCAGGCGATCTCGAAGGTCTCCTCGCCGCGTCTGAACACGACGGCCGCGACGCGTGGACCCTCCATGCGCACGTCGACCGCGCGGACGCCGTCGAGGGCCACCGCGCCGCTCTTGATGGCGACGTTGCGCAGGTGGTCGTCGAGCTCGGTGCGGGCCACCGCGGACCCCCACGACGGGAGGCTGCTGCCGGGCACGGCCGGCCACGGCAGCAGGAGGGTCTGGCCGAAGCCGTGGGCGCGCAGCCCGTGGTTGACCGTGTGGGCGCGCAGCCAGTCCTCGAGGCCCAGCCGCTGCATCTCGCCGATCGCGCGGGGCGTGAGCCCGTCACCGCAGGTCTTGTCCCGCGGGAAGACCTGGGCGTCCACCAGCACCGTGTCGAGCCCGGCCCGGGCGCTCCAGGCGGCGGCCGCGGAGCCCGCGGGTCCGGCGCCGACGACGAGGACGTCGGTGGCAGTGGGGGTGGTCACGCCGCGATTCTCCCCTGTCGCCCCAACCGGGACGAAAACGGCGCCGCGTGGGTCCTGCGATCACCGGAGCCGAGGTCGGGCTCCGGGAAATGAGCCGGGCCCCGGCCTCCCGCGAGGGAGACCGGGGCCCGGTCGTGACTACGTCGCTGCGCTCAGTTCTGGTAGGAACCGAAGTCGAAGTCRTCCAGCGCGACGGCCTGGCCGCCGTTGCCGAAGTCGTAGTCGTAGCTGTCGTAGCCGGTCACGGAGTACGCCGCGGCGCGGGCCTCCTCGGTCGGCTCGACCCGGATGTTCCGGTACCGCTCCAGGCCGGTGCCGGCCGGGATCAGCTTGCCGATGATCACGTTCTCCTTCAGCCCGCGCAGGCTGTCGGAGCGACCGTTGATCGCGGCGTCCGTGAGCACCCGGGTGGTCTCCTGGAAGGAGGCCGCCGAGAGCCACGACTCGGTCGCGAGCGAGGCCTTGGTGATGCCCATGAGCACCGGGCGACCCGAGGCGGGCTTGGTGCCCTCGGAGACCGCACGGCGGTTCTCCTCCTCGAAGCGCACGCGGTCGACCAGGTCGGACGGCAGCAGGTTGGTGTCACCCGACTCGATGACCGTGATCCGGCGCAGCATCTGCCGCACGATGATCTCGATGTGCTTGTCGTGGATCGACACACCCTGCGAGCGGTACACGTTCTGCACCTCGTCGACCAGGTGCTCCTGGGCCTTGCGGACACCCAGGATGCGCAGGACGTCCTGCGGGTCCTCGGTACCGACGGTGAGCTTCTGGCCGACCTCGATGTGGTCGCCGTCGGCCACCAGCAGGCGCGAGCGCTTGCTGACCGGGTACTCCTGGACCTCCGAGCCGTCGTCCGGGGTGACCAGGACCTTGCGGGCCTTGTCGGTCTCCTCGATCTCGACCCGACCGGCCGCCTCGGCGATCGGCGAGCGACCCTTGGGCGAGCGGGCCTCGAAGAGCTCCACCACGCGGGGCAGACCCTGCGTGATGTCGTCCGCGGAGGCCACACCACCGGTGTGGAAGGTACGCATGGTCAGCTGCGTGCCGGGCTCACCGATCGACTGGGCCGCGATGATGCCGACGGCCTCGCCGATGTCGACGAGCTTGCCGGTCGCCAGCGAACGGCCGTAGCACTTCGCGCAGGTACCGGTGCGGGCGTCGCAGGTCAGCACGGAGCGGACCTTGACCTCCTCGATGCCGGCAGCGATCAGCTCGCCGATCTTGACGTCGCCCAGGTCCTCACCGGCGGCGGCGAGCACGTCGCCCGACTCCGGGTGGGTGACCTCGACGGCCGACGAGCGGGCGTACGCCGCGGTCTCGGCGTTCTCGTGCTTGCGCACGACGCCGTCCTCGCCCCGCTCACCGATCCGCTTGGGCAGGCCGCGCTCGGTGCCGCAGTCGTCCTCACGGATGATGACGTCCTGCGAGACGTCCACCAGACGACGGGTCAGGTAACCCGAGTCGGCGGTACGCAGCGCGGTGTCGGCCAGACCCTTGCGGGCACCGTGGGTGGAGATGAAGTACTCCAGGACCGACAGKCCCTCACGGAAGTTGGCCTTGATGGGCCGCGGGATGATGTCACCCTTCGGGTTGGCCACCAGACCACGCATGGCCGCCACCTGACGGATCTGCATCATGTTTCCGGAGGCACCCGAGTCGACCATCATGTAGATCGGGTTGGTCCGGTCGAAGTTGGCCTCCATCGCCTTGGCGACGTCGTTGGATGCCTGGGTCCAGATCTCGATGAGCTCCTGGCGACGCTCGTCGTCGGTCACGAGACCGCGCTCGAACTGCTTCTGGACCTTCTCCGCCTGCGCCTCGTAGTCGGCGAGGATCTCGGCCTTGTTGCCCGGGGTGGTGACGTCGTCGATCGAGACGGTCACGCCGGAGCGGGTGGCCCAGTGGAAGCCGGCGTCCTTGAGGGCGTCGAGCGACGCAGCGACCTCGACCTTGGTGTAGCGCTCGGCGAGGTCGTTGACGATCGCACCGAGGGCCTTCTTGCCCACTTCGTAGTTCACGAACGGGTAGTCGGCCGGCAGGGTGTCGTTGAACAGCACCCGGCCCAGCGTGGTCTCGAGCAGGACCGAGCGGCCCTGCTCCCAGTCCGCGCCGGCCTCGTCCTCGAGCGGCGGCACGATGTCGTCGAGACGGATCTTCACCGTGCTCTGCAGGGTGATCTCGGCCCGGTCGTAGGCCATGATCGCCTCGGACGGGGTCGAGAAGATCCGGCCGTCGCCGACCTGGTCGTCGCGGTCGGTGGTCAGCCAGAACAGGCCGATGATCATGTCCTGCGAAGGCATGGTCACCGGTCGGCCGTCCGACGGCTTGAGGATGTTGTTCGTCGACAGCATCAGGATCCGCGCCTCGGCCTGGGCCTCGGCCGACAGCGGCAGGTGCACCGCCATCTGGTCACCGTCGAAGTCGGCGTTGAAGGCGCCGCACACGAGCGGGTGGATCTGGATGGCCTTGCCCTCGATCAGCTGGGGCTCGAAGGCCTGGATGCCGAGTCGGTGCAGCGTGGGGGCACGGTTGAGCAGCACGGGGTGCTCGGTGATGACCTCTTCGAGGACGTCCCACACGACCGGGCGGGCGCGCTCGACCATCCGCTTGGCGGACTTGATGTTCTGCGCGTGCGACAGGTCGACGAGGCGCTTCATCACGAACGGCTTGAACAGCTCGAGCGCCATCTGCTTGGGCAGACCGCACTGGTGCAGCTTGAGCTGCGGACCCGACACGATGACCGAACGGCCCGAGTAGTCCACGCGCTTGCCGAGGAGGTTCTGGCGGAAGCGCCCCTGCTTGCCCTTGAGCATGTCGGACAGCGACTTGAGCGGGCGGTTGCCCGGACCGGTCACCGGCCGGCCGCGACGACCGTTGTCGAAGAGGCTGTCGACGGCCTCCTGCAGCATCCGCTTCTCGTTGTTGACGATGATCTCGGGAGCACCGAGGTCGAGCAGGCGCTTGAGGCGGTTGTTGCGGTTGATCACGCGGCGGTACAGGTCGTTGAGGTCGGAGGTCGCGAAGCGGCCACCGTCGAGCTGCACCATCGGACGCAGGTCCGGCGGGATGACCGGGACGGCGTCCAAGACCATGCCGATGGGCTGGTTGCCGGTCTTGCGGAACGCGTCGACGACCTTGAGGCGCTTGAGGGCGCGGACCTTCTTCTGGCCCTTGCCGTTGGCGATGGTGTCGCGCAGCGACTCCACCTCGGCCTCGATGTCGAAGTCCTGGAGGCGCCTCTGGATCGCCGTGGCGCCCATGAAGCCCTCGAAGTACTTGCCGAACCACGTCTTCATCTCGCGGTAGAGGAGCTCGTCGCCGAGCAGGTCCTGCACCTTGAGGGACTTGAACGTGTTCCAGACCTCGTCGAGGCGGTCGATCTCGCGCTGCGCACGATCACGCAGCTGCTTCATCTCCCGCTCGGCGCCGTCCTTGACCTTGCGGCGCTGGTCGGCCTTGGCACCCTCGGCCTCGAGGGCCGCGAGGTCCTCCTCGAGCTTCTTGGTGCGGTCGTCGATGGAGGTGTCGCGCCGCTTCTCGAGGCGCTCGCGCTCCAGGCCGACCTTGCCCTCGAGCGAGGACAGGTCGCGGTGACGCGCGTCCTCGTCGACGGAGGTGATCATGTACGCCGCGAAGTAGATGACCTTCTCGAGGTCCTTCGGGGCGAGGTCGAGCAGGTAGCCCAGGCGCGAGGGGACGCCCTTGAAGTACCAGATGTGGGTCACAGGAGCGGCGAGCTCGATGTGGCCCATCCGCTCGCGACGGACCTTGGAACGGGTGACCTCGACGCCGCAGCGCTCGCAGATGATGCCCTTGAAGCGCACGCGCTTGTACTTGCCGCAGTAGCACTCCCAGTCCCGGGTGGGACCGAAGATCTTCTCGCAGAAGAGGCCGTCACGCTCGGGCTTGAGCGTGCGGTAGTTGATGGTCTCCGGCTTCTTGACCTCACCGTGGCTCCAACCGCGGATGTCCTCCGCGGTGGCCAGGCCGATCTGAAGCTGGTCGGCCGGGAACGGCGCGCCGCCTCGTCACTCAGACTTCTTCGACCGAGCTCGGCTCACGACGCGACAGGTCGATGCCCAGCTCCTCGGCGGCCCGGAAGACGTCTTCCTCGGCGTCCTTGAGCTCGATGGCCGACCCGTCGTGCGACAGCACCTCGACGTTCAGGCACAGCGACTGCATCTCCTTGACGAGCACCTTGAACGACTCGGGGATACCGGAGTCGGGGATGTTCTCGCCCTTGACGATGGCCTCGTAGACCTTGACGCGACCGGGCACGTCGTCGGACTTGATCGTCAGCAGCTCCTGCAGGGCGTAGGCGGCGCCGTACGCCTCCATCGCCCAGACCTCCATCTCACCGAAGCGCTGGCCACCGAACTGAGCCTTACCGCCCAGCGGCTGCTGCGTGATCATCGAGTAGGGGCCGGTGCTGCGCGCGTGGATCTTGTCGTCCACGAGGTGGTGCAGCTTGAGGATGTACATGTAGCCGACCGAGACGGGCGCCGGGAACGGCTCGCCGGAGCGGCCGTCGAAGAGCGACGCCTTGCCGGTCTCGTCGATCATCCGCACACCGTCACGCGTCGGGTACGTCGCACCCAGCAGGCCGGTGATCTCGTCCTCGCGCGCACCGTCGAAGACGGGCGTGGCGACCTTGGTGCCGGGCTCGGACTTCTCGGCGTGGATCGAGATGAGTCGGTCCTTCCACTCCGCGGAGCCCTGGTCGTCGTGCAGGTTGAGGTCCCAGCCCTGCTTGGCCAGCCAGCCGAGGTGGAGCTCGAGGATCTGGCCGATGTTCATACGACGCGGCACACCCAGCGGGTTGAGCACGACGTCGACCGGGGTCCCGTCCTCCATGAACGGCATGTCCTCGATCGGCAGGATCTTGGCGATGACGCCCTTGTTGCCGTGACGACCGGCGAGCTTGTCGCCCACCGAGATCTTGCGCTTCTGGGCGACGTAGACGCGGACCAGCTGGTTGACGCCCGGGGGCAGCTCGTCGCCGTCCTCGCGGTCGAAGACGCGGACGCCGATGACCGTGCCGGACTCACCGTGCGGCACCTTCATCGAGGTGTCGCGCACCTCGCGCGCCTTCTCACCGAAGATCGCGCGCAGCAGCCGCTCCTCCGGGGTCAGCTCGGTCTCGCCCTTGGGCGTGACCTTGCCGACGAGGATGTCACCGGTGGTGACCTCGGCGCCGATGCGGATGATGCCGCGGTCGTCGAGGTCGGCCAGGCCCTCCTCGGAGACGTTCGGGATGTCCCGGGTGATCTCCTCGGGGCCGAGCTTGGTGTCGCGGGCATCGACCTCGTGCTCCTCGATGTGGATCGAGGTGAGGACGTCCTCCTGCACCAGGCGCTGGCTGAGGATGATCGCGTCCTCGTAGTTGTGGCCCTGCCACGGCATGAAGGCCACGAGCAGGTTGGTGCCGAGCGCCATCTCCGCCTGGTCGGTGCACGGACCGTCGGCGATCGGCGAGCCGACCTCGAGGCGGTCGCCCTCCACCACCAGCGGGCGCTGGTTGATGCAGGTGCCCTGGTTGGAGCGGCGGAACTTGGCCAGCTTGTAGGTCTGGTAGGAGCCGTCGTCGTTCATCGTCTCGATGAAGTCGGCGGACACCTCCTTCACGACACCGGCCTTCTCGGCCACGACGACGTCACCGGCGTCGACGGCGGCGCGGTACTCCATGCCGGTGCCGACCAGCGGCGAGTCGCTCGTGATGAGCGGCACGGCCTGGCGCTGCATGTTGGCGCCCATGAGGGCGCGGTTGGCGTCGTCGTGCTCGAGGAAGGGGATCAGGGCCGTCGCGACCGACACCATCTGGCGCGGCGAGACGTCCATGTAGTCGACCTCCTCGGCCAGGATCGCGTCGACCTCGCCGCGCTGCTGGCGCACGAGCACGCGCTCCTCGACGAACTTGTTGTTCTTGTCGAGGGGGGCGTTGGCCTGCGCGATGACGTAGCGGTCCTCGTCGTCGGCGGTCAGGTAGTCGACCTTGTCGCTGACGACACCCTTCTCGACCCGGCGGTACGGCGTCTCGACGAAGCCGAACGGGTTGATCCGTCCGTACGACGCGAGCGAGCCGATGAGGCCGATGTTGGGGCCTTCCGGGGTCTCGATCGGGCACATGCGGCCGTAGTGCGACGGGTGGACGTCACGGACCTCCATGCCGGCGCGGTCACGGGACAGTCCGCCCGGGCCCAGCGCGGAGAGGCGGCGCTTGTGCGTCAGGCCCGCGATGGGGTTGGTCTGGTCCATGAACTGCGAGAGCTGCGAGGTGCCGAAGAACTCCTTCAGCGCCGCGACCACGGGGCGGATGTTGATCAGGGACTGCGGCGTGATGGCCTCGACGTCCTGGGTCGTCATCCGCTCGCGGACCACGCGCTCCATGCGCGCCAGACCGGTGCGGAGCTGGTTCTGGATGAGCTCGCCGACCGTGCGCATGCGGCGGTTGCCGAAGTGGTCGATGTCGTCGGCCTGGACCTTCACCGGCTTGTTGTCCGGTCCCATGACCACGGTGCCCGCGGCGTCGACGAAGTCGGGCGCCTCGACCGGGGTGCCGGCGGCGTGCAGYTCGACGATGTAGCGGATCGCGGCGACGATGTCGTCGACGGTCAGCGTCTGCTGGTCGAAGGCCTCGGCCTGGCCGAGCTTCTTGTTGATCTTGTAGCGGCCGACCTTGGCCAGGTCGTAGCGCTTGTTGTTGAAGTAGTAGTTGTTCAACAACGTCTGCGCGGCCTCACGCGTGGGCGGTTCGCCCGGGCGCAGCTTGCGGTAGATGTCGAGGAGCGCCTCGTCCTGGGTCTGCGGGGTGTCCTTGTCCAGCGTGAGCATCATCGACTCGTACTGGCCGAACTCCTCGCGGATCTGCTCGGTGGTCCAGCCGAGCGCCTTGAGCAGGACGGTGACGTTCTGCTTGCGCTTGCGGTCGAGCCGCACGCCGACCAGGTCGCGCTTGTCGATCTCGAACTCGAGCCAGGCGCCGCGGCTCGGGATGAGCTTGGCGGTGTAGATGTCCTTGTCGGACGTCTTGTCCGCCGAGCGCTCGAAGTAGACGCCGGGCGAGCGCACGAGCTGGGACACGACGACCCGCTCGGTGCCGTTGATGATGAAGGTGCCCTTGCGGGTCATCATGGGGAAGTCGCCCATGAAGACCGTCTGGCCCTTGATCTCACCGGTCTCGTGGTTCATGAACTCGGCCGAGACGTAGAGCGGGCGGGAGTAGGTGAAGTCCTTCTCCTTGCACTCCTCCTCGGTGTACTTGGGGTCGACGAACACGGGGTTGTCGAACGAGAGCATCATCGTCTCGGAGAAGTCCTCGATCGGGGAGATCTCCTCGAAGATCTCCTGCAGACCTGACTTCTCCGACACGTCTTCGCCCGCGGCCCGACGGGCAGCGACCATCCCTTCCCACTTCTCGCCGCCGACGAGCCACTCGAAGCTGTCGGTCTGGAGGGAGAGGAGAGCGGGAACCTCGAGAGGTTCGGCGATCTTCGCGAAAGAGGTGCGGTTGGACTTGAGCAGGGAGTTACCAGCGGAGCTGCGCGCGGCCAAGAGGGTGTCCTTCGAAGGATCGTGATCCAAGAGATCGCCGGCCGACCACCACGACACCCGTCCGGGCAGGGTGAAGGGCATATGAGGGCAGGCGCAAAGTCACAGGCTACCGCAACACACGGCTCGCTTCAAAGGCGGGGTCGATGGCGCTGGACTGCTCCTGCTCGCCGTTCGCTCACGCGTTGCCGATGATGATGACCTGCGACCGGGGACAGGTCAAGCACCGACCCGGTTCAGCCCTGTGCCGGTGACGTGACGAGGTTGTCGACGAGCCACGCGTCGCCGACCTTCTGCATCGTCACCGTGACCTGGTCCTTGTAGGTCTCCGGCTCCGGGGTGAGCTTGTTGGTGGTGGGTCGGTCCACGAAGACCAGCACGTCGACCCGGTCCTGGCCCGAGCGCACGATCCCCGACGCCACGACCGTCGCCTTGACCGTGGTCTGGGTCTGCGGGGCGTTGTCGGCGATGACCCCGAAGAGCTTGTCGTAGTCGGCGCGGTAGTCGGAGGTGAGGTAGCCCTCGGCACGCGCCCGGTCCTCCTCCAGCGACTGGTAGCCGTAGGACAGGACGGGCACGATGGCGCGCTCGGCCGCGGCCTGGGCGGCACGCGTCGCCTCCTCCTCGGTCTCCCCCGAGGTCGTCTGCCACGCCCACGCGCACCCGGCGACCAGGCCGGCCAGCACGAGGCCGACCACGGCCAGGAGCCACGCCGGGACGGGGCGAGGGGTGTCGAGGCGGGTGTCCCTGCTGGTCGAGGAAGGACGGCGTCCTGTCTCGTGACCCGGGGACCGCTCCTCGACCAGCGGCAGGGACGGCTCGGCCTCGAGCGTGGCGTCGTACGCCGTCCGGCGCGCCGGGTCGAGGAGCACCTCCGCGGCCGCGTTGAGGGAGGCGAAGCGGCGCGAGCCCGGCTCGAGGTCGGCGATGCCCGCGCGCCAGGCCGCACGCACGTCGTCGGCGGAGGCGGTGCGGTCGACGTCCAGGACGTCGTACCAGCTGGGACTCTGGGTCGAGGACTTGCTCACGGCTGGGCTCCCGGGTCGGGCTGGGTCGGGGCGGCGCCGTCGCCGGACACCGGGTCGAAGTCGTCGACGAGCCACTCGCCGTCGACCGCGACGAGGCTGACCTCGATGCGGAAGGGGATCGGCTCCTGGTCGACCGTCTTGCCCTTGACCTCGTAGGAGTCGCTGAACGTGCCGGCGACGAGGGCCCGGGCCGAGTCCTGGTCGATGCTGGACACACCGGTCGAGAACACGTCGGCGACCCGCGTCACGCCGGCCTGGGCGACGAGCTGCTCGGCGGTCCCGGCCTCGGAGTCGAAGGACGCGGCGAACTTGTCGGTGATGACGTCCGTGACGCGGGAGCGGTACTCAGGCATCGCGCCGTGCTCGTCGAGCAGGTCGGGCCCGTAGGTGCCCATGCGCAGCATGAACTGCTCGGTCTGCGACATGACCTCCTCTCGGGAGGACTGGACGTCGTCGCCGTCGTCGCCGCGCGCGAGGAGCAGCCAGGCCAGCAGGCCGGCCGCGACGAGCGCGAGCACCACCAGGACCGCGAGCAGGACCGCCCGGAACCGGGTGGACCGGGCGCCTCCTGCGGCGGGAGGGCTCGTCACTCCTGCGTCAGCAGGGGCTGGAGGAACAACCACTTCCACGACTCCTCTCCCAAGGTCCGGGGGGCGACGCTACCGCGCGACTCGAGCCGGCCGGCCTCCGCCTCGCCCCACACCAGCTCGCCGGTGTCGGGGTCGTAGGCGGCGACCGGCGGGGCGTACGACGCGGCGGCGCGGGGGGCGTGCTGGCCGCCGCGCGCGTTGGACTGCGACGCGGGCTCGGCACAGCGGGCGGACGTGTTCATGGCGCGGTTCTCGCCGTCCTGCGGGGGGCGCGTGTCGGTGCCCTCGTAGCCGGCGTGGCACACGGGCGGGTCCTGGGTGAGGACCATGCCGAAGTGGGCGTCGTAGTTGCCCGTGGCCGGGGTCTTGGACACGACGGTGAACCCGCCCTCCACGACGTACGGGTAGATGACGAGCAGCTGCTCGACGCCCTTGATGTTCTTGACCACGACCTCGCCGGTGGTGACGAGGTTGTTGAGCAGCTCGCCGAGCTCGACCTCGTTGTCCTCGATGAACGTGCGCAGCTGGGTGGCGGTGGCGCTGCCGTTGTCGATCACCGAGCGGAGGTCCTTGTCGGACCCGGCCAGCGAGGTGGAGAAGGTGCTGAGGTCGCGGGCGAAGGAGCGCAGCGCGCTCTCGGAGTCGACCTGCCCGTTGAGGACCACGTTGCCGTCGCGGATCAGCTTGGTGGTGACCTCGAAGTTGGCGTCGGCGGCGTCGATGAAGGCGGTGCCCGAGTCGATGATCGTCTGGAGGTCCTCCCCCGCGCCCGCGAAGGCCTCGCCGAACTCGGTGGTGACCGTCTGCAGGTCCTGCTCGTCGACGCTGCGCACGGTCTCGGACAGGTGCGTCAGCAGGGTGTCGGTCTGGATCGGGGTGCGTGTGCGGTCGACGGCGATCTGCGACTGGTCCTCGAGGTAGGGACCGTCGTCGACCTGCGGCTGCAGCTCGACGTACTGCTCGCCGACCGCGGAGCGGTTGCCGACCAGGGCCAGGCTGTCGGCCGGGATGCGGTCCTGCTCCTTGTCGATGTCGAGGTGGATGTCGACCCCCTCGTCGGTGAGCACCATCTCCGACACCTCGCCGATGCGGACGCCGCGGTAGGACACCTCGGCTCCGGCGAACGCGCCGCCGGAGTCGGCGAAGTGGGCGACCACGGTGTAGGTGTCGTCGACGAAGACGCGGTCGAGCCGGGCGTAGCGCGCCCCCACGTAGCTCACGCCGAGCAGGGTGATGATCGCGAAGACCACCAGCTGCATCCTGGTACGAGCGGTGATCATCGCAGCACCATCCCGGGGACGAGCAGGCTCACCAGAGCCGGGTCGAAGTGGTCCATCAGCTGTCCGTACGTCGGTCCTTGCGGCGTCCGCTCCTGGGTGCCGGCCCGGCCGAGCCCCGGCACGGTCGGCAGCCCCGGCACGGTCGGCACGCTGGGCACCGGGACCGGGACGCCCGGGATGGTGGTCGTCTCGGTGGGCAGCGGCAGGTTGGGCACCTGGTTGAGCTCGCGACAGACGTCCTTGTCCTTGTTGGCGTCCTTGCGGCACTCCTCCTGCAGCTTCAGCAGGTCGGTGGGCGTGGCCAGCACCTTCTGGCAGGCGGGGCTGGTCAGGTCGCCGCTGGCGAGGCAGTCCAGCACGTTGTTGACGATCACGGTCGGGTCGATCTGCGTGGGCAGGTTGGTCGGCAGCGTGGGCAGCCCGGTGGCGCCCTGCGAGAGGTCGACCTCGAGGGTGATCGAGAGGTTGGTGTAGTCGCCCATGTGCAGGTTGCGGGCCACCTGCGGGTCCCGGCCCACGACCTCGTCGACGAAGGGGTAGGTGAGGAACACGTGGAACGCGTTGGTGAAGTCGTCCCCCGACGCCGCGAGCTGGGTCAGCACCGGGTCGAGTGCCTCCAGCGAGTCGATGGTGGCCTCCTTGGACGCGCGGATCACCTTGACGCCGACCGCGCTCAGGTCCTGCAGGGAGCGGAGCATCGTCACCAGGTCCTCGCGCTGGCGGTCGATGGAGTCGAGCGCGCTGGGCAGCTCGTCGAGGGCGGCGTCGATGGTCGGCTGCTCCTTGCGGATCCCGAGGGCCAGCCGGTTGAGCTTCTCGATCGCGTCGACGATGTCGCCCTTGTTGTCGTCGAGCTGGGCCATGAAGTCGCGGATCTGGCGCAGCACCGAGYGGGCCGTGCCCTCCCGGCCCTCGAGGGCGAGGTTGAGCTCCTGCGTGATGGTCTTGAGCTGGGCGACCCCGCCGCCGTTGAGGAGCAGGCTCAGCGCGCCGAGCACCTCCTCGACCTCGGGATTGCGGCCGGTGCGCTCGAGCGGGATCTCGTCACCGCTCTCGAGCGGGTTGTCGCTGGCACCCGCGTCGGGGGCCTTGAGCGAGACGAACTTCTCGCCGAGCAGGCTGGTCTGGCGGATCTCGGCCACGGCGTTGTCGGGCAGCTCGACGTCGCGACGCATCTCCAGCTCGACCACGGCGGCGTACCCGTCGAGGGACACGTCGGTCACCTGCCCGACGGTGACGTCGTTGACCTTGACGGTCGACTTGGGCACCAGGTCGAGCACGTCGGCGAAGTGGACCCTCACGGTCATCGGGTCGGAGCCGACGTCGGGACCGCCGGGGAGCGGCAGCTTGTAGACGTCGAAGTCGCACGCCGAGAGGGTCAGCGCGGCCACGAAGATCAGCACGACGGCCTTGACGCGGTTCATCGCGACACCTCCACGAGTCCCCCGAGGGTCGGGTCGAACCGCTGGTCGGGGCGGGCCGGCAGCGGCCCCTTCGGCAGCGCGCCCGCCCGGGGCAGCACCTGCTTGATCGTGTCGCACACGCCGTCGGCGCCCTTGACCTGGCTGGTGAGCCCGCACAGGTACGTCGCCGGGTCGGCGGTGACCTGGTTGAGCAGCTCGCCGATGTTGGCGCGGGTGTCGAGCGTCCCGGCCTGCGGGTTGTAGGTCAGCGCCAGGTTGTTCAGCGCCAACGGGCCGACCCCGAGGATCTCGTCGAGGGCGTCACGCTGCTTGACGAGCACCTTGGACACCCGGTTGAGGCCCGAGATGTTGCGCCCCAGCACCTCGCGGTTCTCCTTGACGAACGACGACACCTCGGTCAGCGCGACCGACAGGTTGCGCAGCGAGGCCGAGAGCTCCTCCTTCTCGCCCTCCAGGAGGCCGGAGACGTCGGCGAGCGACTGGTTGAACCGGCGTACGGTCTGGTCGTTCTCGGCGAGGGTGCTGACGAACTTGCCGAGCTTCTCCGCGCTTCCGAACAGCTCCTCCTTGTTGTTGTCCAAGGTGGAGGTGAGCCGGGCGACGTTGCCCAGGGTGGAGCGCAGGTTGGCGCCCTGGCCGTCGAAGTTGTCGGCCGTGACGGCGAGCAGGTCGGAGAGCGCACCGTCGCGRTTGGCGCCGTTGGGCCCGAGCGCGACGTTGAGGGTGTCGAGGCTCTCGTAGATCTGGTCGAGCTCGATCGGCACGGCGGACTGCTCGACCGGCAGCTCGACGTTGTCGGCCATCACCTCCCCGCCCGTGTAGACGGGGGTGATCTGGACGAAGCGGTCGCCGACGATCGACGGCGCGACGATGGCCGCCTTGGCGTCGGCCGGCAGCTCGACGTCGCTGTCGTAGGTCATGGTCACGACCACGTCGGTGCCCGAGGGCTCCACGGTCTCGACGTTGCCGATCGGTACGCCGAGGACGCGCACCTCGCTCCCCTCGTAGATCGAGATGGCCCGCGGGAAGTGGGCGACCACGCGCTTGGAGTCGGAGCCGGTGAACATGGTGATGGCCGCGGCGGCCACCAGGGCGAGGATCACGAGCGGGACGGCGTACTTGCGGGCGAGGTCCATGATCAGCCCACCTGCGGTGCCGGAGGCAGGTTCTGGATGTAGGTGTCGAACCACGGGCCGGTGCCGAGCGTGCTGGCGAAGACCCGGTAGAACGGCGCCATCAGCCGCAGGCTGTTGTCGAGGTTGTCCTCGTTCTTGTTGAGCACGGCGACGACGTTCTCCAGGTGCGTCAGGGCGGGCGCGAGGTCGTCCCGGCTCTGCCGGACGAGCAGGGTGAGCTCGCGCGACAGGGTGGAGGTCGACTCCAGCAGGTTGTGGATCGCCTGCTTGCGGCCCACGAGCGCGCGGAACAGGACGTCGGCGTCGCGCATCAGGGCGACGATGTCGTCGTCGCGCTCGTCGAGCACGCCGGACACCTTGTCGAGGTTGACCAGCAGGTCGTTGATCTGCTGGTCCTTGGCGGCGACGTTGGCCGAGAGCCGGGTGACGCCGTCGAGGGCGGAGCGGAACTCGTCGGGGGTGTTGCGGGTCAGGTCGGCCAGGGTGGTGAGGGCCCCGGCCAGCTGGTCGGTGTCGATGCGGTCCGTGGTGTCGGCGAGGCCCTCGAAGGCGTCCACGACGTCGTACGGCGAGGACGTGCGCTCGACGGGGATGGTCGAGCCCTCCTCGAGCTGGCCGCCCCCGACCGGCTCGAGGGAGAGGTACATGGCGCCGAGCAGCGTCTTGACCTTGATGGCGGCCCGGGTGTCGGGGCCGAAGGCCTCGCCGCGGTCGACCTTGAACGTCGCCACCACGTGGCCGTCGTCGAGGGCCACCTCGTCGACCTTGCCGACCCGGACGCCGGCGATGCGCACCTCGTCGCCCTTCTTGAGGCCGCCGGACTCGGTGAAGGCCGCGCGGTAGGTGTCGCCCCCACCGATCAGCGGCAGGTCGTCGGCCCGCAGGGCCGCGGTGAGCAGCAGTCCGAGGGCGACGAGGCTGACGAACCCGATGATCACGGGGTTGCGCTCGCGGAAGGGGATCATCTCGGGGTCCCCTCGGCGTTGTCTGCGGAAGGAGCGCAGCGGAGGGAGCGGAGAAGGTCGTGGGGTGAGTTCATCCGAGATCACACCGATCGGAGCCCGGCTGGTAGGAGACCGGGACGTTGAGGTTGCCGGGCAGCTTGACGCGACCCTGGAACTCGCACAGGTAGAAGTTGAACCACGAGCCGTAGATCGCGGTGCGGCCGACCTTCTCGAGCTTGATCGGCAGCACTTGGAGGGCCCGGTCGAGCTCGGCCTTGTTCTTGTCGATGTTGCCGGCGACGGTGCGCAGCTCCTTGATGTCCTTGACGAAGGGCTTGCGGATGCCCGACAGCAGGTCGGACGTCTCCACCGACAGGTCGGAGATCTCGTCGAGGGAGCCGAGGATGGCCTGCCGGTCGTCCTTGAGCCCGCCCATGAGCGTGCGGAAGGAGACGATGAGGCGCGACAGCTGCTCGTCGCGGTCGCCGATGTGGGCCAGCACCTGGTTGAGGTTCTCGATGAGGTCGCTGATCACCTCGTCGCGGTCGGCCAGGGTCGAGGTGACCGACGCCGTGTGCTGCAGCAGCCCCTCGAGCGTGCCGCTCTCGCCCTGGAACACCTGGACGATCTCGTAGGACAGCTTGTTGATGTCGGTGGGCGACAGCGCCTGGAAGAGGGGCTTGAAGCCGTTGAACAGCACCGTGAGGTCGAGGGCCGGCTTGGTGCGGTCGACCGGGATCGTCGCGTTGTCGGGCAGCCGCCCGGTGTCGCCGATCTGCTGGGTCAGCGCGACATAGCGCTGGCCCACGAGGTTGCGGTACTTGATGGTCGCGAACGTGGCTCCGGTGACGGCGGTGTCCTCGTCGACGGTGAAGGTCACCAGGGCGCGGGTGCGGTCCTGGATCTCGATGTCCTCGACGACCCCGACCTTGAYGCCGGCGACGCGGATGTCGTCGCCCTTGACGACGCCGGTGGCGTTGACGAACACCGCCTTGTAGTTGCGGGTCTCGCCGAAGGTCAGGTTGCCGATGGTGACCACGAGCACGGCGGTGGCCAGCGTGGTCACGAGGATGAAGATCATCAGCTTGGTGAGGTCGATGGAGGTCCTGGCGTCGAGCAGCGGCATCAGCGGGCCTCCCCCAGCGTCACGGTGGCGCCTCGCGCCATGGGTCCGACCAGCAGCACGCCGAGGTCGGGGACGTCCTCGGCACTGGTGCCGATGGAGGTTCCCAGCAGCCCCTTGAGCAGGGCGGCCTCGTCGCGGCCCCCGGTGTAGCCGTCGCCGCCGGCCCAGCCGGTGGCCACGCGCGAGGTGCCCTTGCCGGTCGGCTCGTCGATGCCGTCCACGAAGTCCGGCTGGCCGTTGAACGGGTTGGCCTGGTCGCCGGGGGGACTGGGCAGCGAGCCGCAGCTGGGACCGCGCGCATCGCCGTACACCGGGGCGTCCTGGGGGCCGTAGCCGCGCGGCTGGTTGGGCAGGGTCTCCAGGACGATGTGCAGGGTGAAGCCGCGGAACGCCTCGGCCTGCAGGTCGCCGGCCTTGACGATCCCCTCGAGCAGGCAGGGGTACTCGGGGGCGTACTTCGCGAGCAGCTGGAGCTGGGTGCGTCCCAGGTCGCCGAGCCGGACCAGGTTGTCGCCGTTGGTGTCGAGGAAGCGCTGGGTGGTCGCGGAGAACCGTCCGATGTCCTTGAACAGCGCGTTGAGCTTGTCCTCGCGGCCCTCGAGCGTCTGGGTGGTGGTGATCGTGTTGCGCAGGATGGTGGCGACCTCGGGCAGCACGTCGGCGTAGATGTCGGAGACCTTCGCGGTCAGCCGGAGGTCCTCGACCAGCGCCGGGATCTCGGGGTTGAAGCGCTTGAGGTAGCTGTCGACGACCTCGAGGTTCTCGCCGAGCTGGTCGCCGCGGCCCTCGAGGGCGGTGGCGATGGCGTTGAGCGTCATGTTGATCTCGGCCGGCTRCACGGCCCGCAGCAGCGGGTAGAGGTCGGAGAGCACCTGCTCGACCTCGGTCGAGACCTCCGTGCGCTCGATCGTCGCGTCGACGGCGATGCTCTGGTCGGAGGCCTGCTCGGGCACGACGAGCGACACGTACTTCTCCCCGAAGAGGGTCTTGGGGACGATCGACCCGGTCACGTTGGCCGGGATCTGCCCGCGCTCGTCGGGGTAGAGGCCCAGCGTCAGGCTGGCACCGTCGGTGTCGGCGTCGATGGCGATCACCTCGCCGACCTGGACGCCGCGGATCTTGACGTCGGCGCGCATGGGCAGCTGGAGGCCGATCTTCGACGTCTGGAGGGTCACCTCGTCGTAGTCGGTGAACTTCTTGGTGAAGACGCCGTAGGCCAGCCACACGCTGGTGAGGATCAGGCACAGGAAGACGACGCCGAGCACCTTGTGGTTGGCGGTGAGGGCACGCAGGGGATTCATCCGCGCCTCACCCCGCCAGTCTCACGGTCGTGGTGGTGCCCCAGATGGCCATCGAGAGGAAGAGGTCGATGACGTTGACGGCCACGATGCTGGTGCGGACCGCCCGCCCCACGGCCACGCCCACGCCGGCGGGACCGCCCGACGCGGTGTAGCCGTGGTAGCAGTGGATGAGGATCACCGTCACCGCGAACACCAGCACCTTGCCGAAGGACCAGAGCACGTCCCCCGGTGGCAGGAAGGCGTTGAAGTAGTGGTCGTAGGTCCCGGTCGACTGGCCGTAGAACATGGTGACGACCAGCCGGCTGGCGAAGTACGACGACAGGAGGCCGACGACGTACAGCGGGACGATGGCGATGAGGCCGCCGACGACCCGGGTGGCGACCAGGAAGGGCATCGAGGGGATCGCCATCACCTCGAGGGCGTCGACCTCCTCGGAGATGCGCATGGCGCCGAGCTGGGCGGTGAAGCCGCAGCCCACGGTCGCGGCCAGGGCGATGCCTGCGACGAGCGGGGCGATCTCGCGGGTGTTGAAGTAGGCGGACACGAAGCCCGAGAAGGCGGCGGTGCCGAGCTGGTTGAGGGCCGCGTAGCCGGACAGGCCGACCTGGGCGCCGGTGAAGAACGTCATGCCCAGGATGACCCCGACGGTGCCGCCGATGACGGCCAGGGCACCGGAGCCGAGGGTGACCTCGGCGAGGATCCGCAGGATCTCCTTGGGGTAGCGCGTGACCGAGCGGGGCACGGCCTTGATCACGCCGATGTGGAAGGCGAGCTGCCCGCCGAGGTCGTCCAGCGACCTGAGCGGGGTGCGGTAGATGCTCCTGAGATCAGCCATGGTCATCCCGTCTTCGGGGGCACGACCTGGAGGTAGATCATGCTCAGGACGAAGTTGGCCACGAAGAGCAGCAGGAACGTGATGACGACGGACTCGTTGACCGCGTCGCCCACGCCCTTGGGACCGCCACCGGCGTTCATGCCCTTGTACGACGCGACGACGGCGGCGATGAGACCGAAGACGAGGGCCTTGAACAGGCCGATCCACAGGTCGGGCAGCTGGGCGAGCGCGGTGAAGCTGGCGACGTAGGCGCCCGGGGTGCCGTCCTGGAGGACGACGTTGAAGACGTAGCCGCCGGCCACGCCTACGACGCTGACCATCCCGTTGAGGAAGACGGCCACGAGCATGCAGGCGAGCACGCGGGGCACGACCAGACGGTGGATCGGGTCGATGCCGAGCACCATCATCGCGTCGAGCTCCTCGCGGATCTTGCGCGCGCCGAGGTCGGCGGCGATCGCCGAGCCGCCGGCTCCGGCGATCAGGAGCGCTGTGCCGATCGGTGCGGCCTGCTGGATGACCGCCAGCACCGAGGCGGAGCCGGTGAACGACTGGGCACCGAACTGCTTGATCAGCCCACCGACCTGGAGGGCGATGACCGCGCCGAAGGGGRTGGCGACCAGCGCGGTCGGCACGATGGTGACCGAGGCGATGAACCACGCCTGCTGGATGAACTCGCGCAGCTGGAAGGGTCGCCGGACGGTCGCTCGGCCGACGTCGAGGGCGAAGGCGAAGAGCTTGCCCGCGGCGCCGATCGGGGCGAGGGCCCGGGATGCGGTGAGGGTCGACACGGCGCGATCAGGCCCCCGGAGCCAGGCCGGCGTTGGTGCTCTCGAACGACCCGGGAGGCGGCGTCACGCCGTTCTCGCGGCACCACTCCCCCGGCGGGCGCTGGTGGCGGCGCGGGATGCCGCTCGAGGGCTCGAGCTGCAGCGGGATCGGYGGCAGCGGCGGCATCTCGAGGTCCTTCTCGGCGGCCAGCTCGTCGGCGTCCTTCTCCTCGGACATGCCGATCGGGCCGACGGTCTGGGCGTTGAGGAACTGGCGCACGACGGGCTCCTCGGAGCTCAGCAGCATCTCTCGCGGGCCGAACATGGCCAGGTGCTTGTGGTAGAGCAGGCCGATGTTGTCCGGCACGGTCCGGGTGCTGTTGATGTCGTGGGTGACGATGAGGAAGGTCGCGTCGATCTGCGCGTTGAGGTCGATGAACAGCTGGTTGATGAACGACGTGCGGACCGGGTCGAGGCCGGAGTCCGGCTCGTCGATGAGCAGGATCTCGGGGTCCAGCACCAGGGCCCGGGCCAGGCCGGCCCGCTTGCGCATGCCGCCGGAGATCTCGCCGGGCAGCTTGTCCTCGGCGCCGACGAGCCCGACGAGGTCCATCTTCTCCATGACGATGGCGCGGACCTCGGACTCGGACTTCTTGGTGTGCTCGCGCAGCGGGAAGGCGACGTTGTCGTAGAGGTTCATCGAGCCGAACATCGCGCCGTCCTGGAACAGGACGCCGAAGAGCTTGCGGATCTCGTAGAGGTCCTTCTCCGAGCAGCTGGCGATGTCGGTGCCCTCGATCATGATCGAGCCGCGGTCGGGCTTGATCAGGCCGATGAGGGTCTTGAGGAAGACCGACTTGCCGGTCCCGGAGGGGCCGAGCATGACCGAGACCTCGCCGGCGGGGATCGACAGGCTGACGTCGCCCCAGATGAGCTGCTTGCCGAACGACTTGGTGAGGTCGTCGACCTTGATCTCAACGCCCATTGTCGCCGCCTCCCTTCGAGTCACGCGTCGTACGGCGGTGGCCGTACAGAGCGACTCCGCGTCGCTCCCGACGAGGGACCAACGCGGACGTCGCCGCGAGGTTACGCGGGAATTGCCTCCGCGTCACGAGACGTACGCAGCGTGTCAACCGGAGTGACGCCTTCCCGGCTACCGGGAGGTAACCACCAGGCGCGCTCAGCCCGCGCGGCGCCGCCGGATCTCGGCGTTGATGGCCGGCACCACCTCGTGGAGGTCCCCGATCACGGCGTGGGTCGCCTTGGTGACCATCGGCGCGTCGGGGTCGGTGTTGATGGCCAGGATCGCCTTGGCGCTGCTGCAGCCGGCCCAGTGCTGGATGGCGCCGCTGATGCCGCAGGGGATGTAGAGGTCGGGCGAGATCCGGCTGCCCGTCTGGCCCACCTGCTCGTGGTGCGGACGCCAGCCCAGGGAGGTGACGACCCGCGAGACCCCGAGCGGTGCGTCGAGCAGGGYGGCCAGCTCGAGCAGGTCGTCGAAGCCGCCCTCGCTGCCGGCACCGCGACCGGCGCCGACGACGACGCGGGCGGACTTGAGGCCGCCGGAGAGGTCCGGCGCGGGCTCCTCGGTGGACACGACCCGGGCGACGAGGTCGGCCGCGGCCACGTCGGGCGCGTGCTCGGTCAGCGAGGCCGCGCCCGGGGTCGGGGCCGGGGCGGCCTCGACGGCGTGGCCGGCGACGGTGAAGACGGTCGGGCGCCCCGAGAGCTGCATCTCCTCCAGTGCCTGGCCGCCCACGACCTGCCGCGTGACCACGAAGGGCGAGAGGCCACCGAAGGAGAGCACGTTGGCGGCCATCGACACCCCGGCCCGGGCGGCCAGGTGGGCGAGGACCTCGCCGCCGCGCGGGGTCCCTGCGGCGGTCACCACGACCGAGCGGGTGCTCGCGAGGACCGTCTCGATGCCGGAGGCCCACGCGGCCCCGGAGAACGCCTCGAAGCCGGTGCCGGTCAGCGCGTGGACGTCACGCACGCCGTACGCCGCGAGCTGGGCCTGCAGCCCGGGCGAGACCTCGCCGACGACCACGGCGTCGACCGGGACCCCGCCGCCGGCCTCGGAGAGCGAGCGGGCCAGGGTGAGGGTCTCCAGCGACACCTCGACGGCGTGGCCGCCGAGGTCCTTCTCCACCAGGACGAGGATCATCGGGCCAGCACCCCCAGCTGCTCGAGCAGGTCGACGACGGCGGGGGCGGCGTCGGGCCCGTTGCCCAGCACGTGGACGTCGCTGGGGGCCGCCGGGGGCAGCGACCAGCGCACCCGGGAAGGACCGCTGGGCGACCCGGCGAGCGTGCGCTCCTCGACCGGCACCTTCTTCGCCTTCATCCGGCCCGGCACCGTCGGGTAGCGCGGCTCGACGCCGCCCTCGAGGACCGTGACGACCGCCGGTAGCGGGACCCGGTAGGTCTCGTGCCCGTCGGGGCCGTCGCCGCTCGCCGTCACGACACCGTCCTGGACCGACACCCGGGTGACGCCGTTGACGACCGGACGGCCGAGCTCGTAGGCCAGCCGGATGCCCACCTGGAAGTCCCCGGTGTCGGCGGCGTCGTGGCCCAGCAGCACCAGGTCGTGCGGCTGCCCGGCGGCCTCGTGGTCGCGCACGACGGCGGCGATCTCGCGGGCCACGTCGGCCGGACCGAGCTGCTGGCTGTCGGCCACGACGTGGGTCGCGGAGGTGCAGCCGACCGCCAGCGCGGCGCGCACCTGCTCGATCGCGTCGGCGTCACCGAGGGTCAGCACGGCGGCCTCACCCCCGGTGGCGGCGGCCGCCTGCACCGCGAGCTCGACGGCGCACTGCTCGTGCTGGCTCATCGTGAAGCCGGCGAAGCGGCCGTCGACCGCCTGCCCGTCCTCGGTCAGCACGATCTCGCTGGTGGAGTCGGGCACCCGCTTCACGCACACCAGGACGCCGGTCATCAGCGGATCCGGTCGTTGGTGGGGTCGAGGAGCGGGGTCGCGTCGACGGACCCGACGGTGACGGGGTAGAGCTCCTCCATGTACGACACGGCCAGCCGGGTGCCGATCACCGCCTGCTCGGGCGGCAGGTAGGCCAGCAGCACGTGCGTGCCGAGCGAGGGGGCGGAGCCCGCGGACGTGACGTACGGGTGGTGCCCGTGGCCGTCGGTCAGCAGGTCGCCCGCCGACGTCAGGACCGGCTCGCCGCCGAGCATGTAGCGCTTCACGCCGCTGGCCGAGGTGTGGTCGTCGACGGTGAGGGTGCACAGGACGCTCGCGGGCGCCTGCTCCCGCTGGGCGAGGTAGGCCTCTTTGCCCACGAAGTCGGCCTGCTTGACCCGGGGTCGCTGCATGCCCGCCTCGACGATGCTGCGCTCGCCGTCGAGCTCGGCACCGTAGGCGCGGTAGCCCTTCTCCAGGCGACCGGTGGTGCCGTAGACACCGATGCCGGCAGGCACCGCTCGGTGCGGGGCGCCGGCCTCGAGCAGCGCCTCCCACAGGTCGGCGGCCGACCCCATCGGGACGTACAGCTCCCAGCCGAGCTCGCCGACGTAGGAGATCCGGGAGGCGAGGACGGTGATGCCCTGGAACTGGATCTCGCGGCAGGACAGGAAGCCGAAGCCGGTGTCGGAGACGTCGTCGTCGGTCAGGGACGCGACGATGTCGCGCGCCCGGGGACCCCAGATGCCGATGGTGGAGACGTCGTCGGTGAGGTCGGTGAGCGTGGTCGTCCCGTCGTCGGGCAGGTGCCCGGAGAACCAGGCCCGGTCGGCCATGCCGTGCGCGCCACCGGTGACGACCCGGAAGTGGTCCTCGCCGAGCCGCATCACGGTCAGGTCGGAGCGGAAGCCGCCCTTGGCGTCGAGGACCGGCGTGTAGACGACCTTGCCGACGGCCACGTCGCACTGGGACACGCAGGTGCCCTGGACCGTGGCCAGCGCCCCGGGACCGGTCACGTCGAAGATGCAGAACGCCGACAGGTCGATGACCGCCGCCGCCTCGCGCATCCGCAGGTGCTCGGCGTTGATGATCGGGCTCCACCACCGCGCGTCCCACTCGTGCTCGCGAGGCATGACGGCGTCGCCGTACGCCTCGAGCAGGTTCGCGTTGGACTCGTACCAGAACGGCCGCTCCCAGCCGGCAGTCTCGAAGAACACCGCGCCGAGCTTCTGCTGCGAGGCGTGCATGGGCGAGAGCCGCTGGTCGCGGTCGGAGGCGTACTGCTCGCCCGGGTGGATGATCCCGTAGGTCTTGATGAACGACTCGGTGGTGCGCAGCCGGGTGTGCTCGCGACGCTTCTGGTGGGTGTGGAAGCGGGCGATGTCGCTGTGGTGGAGGTCGATCTCGGAGTGGCCGTGCGTCATCCACTCGGCGACCGCGCGACCGACGCCCGGGCCCTCCTTGATCCAGACGGCCGACGCGGTCCACAGCCCCCCGACCTCGCTCTCGCCGAGGATCGGGTTGCCGTCGCACGTCAGCGACAGCAGGCCGTTGATGGCGTAGCGCATCTCCGCGCCCTCGGCGCCGAGCAGGTCGGGCATCAGCTCGTAGGCCTGCTCGAGCTGGGGGTCGAAGTCGTCGGAGGTGAACGGCATCTCGGTCGGCGACAGCTTGGCCTGCTCGATCGAGGGGATGTCCTCGGGCTCGTGCAGGATCGCGCGGTGGGCGTAGGACCCGACCTCCATGTCGGCGCCGTGCTGGCGCTCGTAGCAGAAGGTGTCCATGTCCCGGACGATCGGGAAGGAGATCTCCCCCTCCCGCTCGGCGAGCTGCGGGCACGGGCCGACGCTGATCATCTGGTGGACCGCCGGGGTCAGCGGGATGCTGATGCCCGCCATGTCGCCCAGCTTGGGGCTCCACACCCC
>NZ_JBFUKA010000083.1:0-19087 GCF_056401085.1 Nocardioides sp. P4_G4 | reverse complement strand
GGAGGTACTCCACCCGCAGGCTGGCGCGGGCGCGACTCAGCCGGGCCGCGACCGCGCCGGGGGTGGAGCCCCGCTCGGCCGCCATCGTGCTGGTGTCCTCGCCATGGACCTCGTGGGCCACCAGGAGGTCCCGGTCGGCGGCCGACAGCTCGGCCAGCGCCGCGCTGACGAACTCGCGATCCTCCTGGCGCAGCAGGCCGTCGGAGGGTGGCTCCTCGTCCACGGCGTCGGCGAGGAGGTGGGAGCGGTTGCGCGCCCGGTCGTTCCGCTCGGCGTACGACGCCACGACGTGCCGGGCCGTGACCGCCGCATAGTGGTGCAGCTTGTCCGGGTCGACGCGCCTGGAGGAGGACATCAGACGGGCCAACGTCTCCTGGACCAGGTCCTCCACGGTGTGCGGGTCCTTGATCCTGGCTCCGACCACGCGGCGCAGCACAGGGACGAGGTCGACGACGACATGCTCGTCGTACGGCTGGTCACCGTCTCGCACGGCCTCGCTCGCCACGCAGTCCTCCTTCCCGCCGGGAAGCAGGACCTGCGGCCCCTCGGGTAGACCTCCACGAGTCTATGACCGGCTTCGCCCGAGCGCATGACGTGAACCTCCCTTCGGGCGTGCCCCTGGTGGGGGCCGCGGGAGCGCGTACGCAGGCTCCGCCGCCGGGCTGGCTCGCGTCATGTGCTCGGTCGGGGCCGGTCATGGGGACGTAGGACGACAACGACACAGGAGGACGCAGTGAGGAGCCAGGACGGACAGCCGGGTGGCGGGACGGCGTCGCAGATGCGGCCGCGCGACCTCGAGGGCCGCGTGACGGAGCTCGAGATGCAGGTGGTGACGCTCGCGGCGGCGGTCGACGCGGCCTCGCGGATGCAGGTGGCAACGCCGCGCCGGTTCGACCAGGACATCAGGCTCGCTGGCGGGCGGTTGGTCCGGCGGATCCTCGAGAAGGGCCGTCTCGTCGAGGACTACCGCGAGACGCGCCGGTCCGGATGACGCCGGCGACGCCGCGTGTGCTTCGACCCCGCGGCGTCGCCGGTCACCACCGGTGGGGCCCGGTGGGGCCCACAGGAGCGCCAGACAGGGCGCGGTCGTCCGGCCGCCCAGCACGGGAGTCAGCACAGGAGGAGTGATGAGGATGGGATGCACGGTGGCGTCATGTTGAGGGTCGCGCTCTTCGACGACGAGGAGATCGTCGTGCGGGGCTTGGCAGCCATGCTCCGCCGCTACGCAGAGACCGTCGAGGTGGTGGATTCGTCGGGCTTCGGCACCGAGTGCGTCGACATCGCGCTCTACGACACCTTCGCCATGAAGACAGGGCGTGGACACCATCTCGAGCGACTCCTGTGCGACCCCAGGATCGGCAAGGTCGTCGTCTTCACGTGGAACTTCCAGCCCTGGCTGGCGCGCGAGACGATGGAGCAGGGCGTGTCCGGTTACCTCTCCAAGAGCCTCACGGGCCATCAGCTTCTCGAGGCCCTCCAGGCCGTCGCCTCGGGACGGGTCATCGTCTGCCCTGCGCCGAGGGGCAACCGCCTCGTCGACGGCGACTGGCCCGGCCGGGAGGAAGGCCTCACCGCTCGCGAGGCCGAGGTGCTGTCGCTCATCACGATGGGCCTGAGCAACCTCGAGATCGCCGAGCGCATGTCGCTGTCGGTCAACTCGATCAAGTCCTACATCAGGTCCTGCTATCGCAGGATCGACGTCGACAGCCGCTCCAAGGCAGTGCTCTGGGGGGTGGCACACGGCATCCGGGTGTTGCCGCACAACGAATCCCGGCCGGCGCTGCTCATGAGGTGAACGCGCTCGGTGGCACCCCCGCCCGAGCAGCGGCATGCTGGGCCCCACCAGCGCCGGACCCACGACCATGCCTTCCGGGCTGATGTTCGGAAAAACTTCCAGGGTCGGTGTCGAAGTGGCCCGGGGCCGTTCGACGTACGTGCGAGAAGCACCTCACCAGCAACCAGCAGGAGTGATGACAATGCCGCGTTTCATGGGTTTCGTACGGATGGAGGAGGGCGTGGGCACGCCGCCGCAGTCGCTGTTCGACGCGATGGACGCGCACATCGGCGAGCGCGCCGCCAAGGGCGTGTTCCTCGACGGTGGCGGTCTCTACGGCACCGAGGACGCCGTGAACTACATCGTCCGCAAGGGCGAGGTCAGCCGGGTCGACGGCCCGTACGCCGAGGCCAAGGAGGTCGTCGGGGGCTGGAGCATCATGCAGTACGACACCGTCGAGGAGGCCGTGGCCGACCTCCAGGAGTTCGCCGAGCTGCACGCGAAGCACTGGCCCGAGGTCACCGTGATCTCGACCCTGCGCCAGATCTCCGACGGTCCCGAGGCGCCCGGCGCCTGATCGGCCCTCACTACGCTGGCCCCGTGCCGGCAGAGACCAGTTCGGATGGCGCGACCGACGCCATCGTCGCCGCGTGGCGGGCCGAGTCGGCCCGCCTCGTCGGCGCCCTCACCCGGATGACCCGGGACGTGGACCTCGCCGAGGACCTCGCGCAGGACGCCCTGGTGGCCGCCCTCGAGCAGTGGCCCACGTCCGGCGTCCCGGACAACCCGAGCGCGTGGTTGATGACCACGGCGAAGCGGCGGGGCGTCGACCACTTCCGGCGCGCCGACACCCTGCGCCGCAAGGTCGCCGAGCTCGAGTCCGTCCGTGGGGGAGAGGAGGTGGAGATGCCCGACCTCGACGCCCAGGTCGACCACATCGAGGACGACGTCCTGCGGCTGATCTTCCTGTCGTGCCACCCCTCCCTGAGCGCCGAGTCCCGGGCCGCGCTCACGCTGCGCCTGGTCGGAGGGCTCACCACCGCCGAGATCGCTCGCGGGTTCCTCGCCACCGAGTCCGCCATGGGCCAACGCATCTCGCGCGCCAAGAGGACGCTGTCCGAGGCACGCGCCGGGTTCGAGCTGCCCACGGGTCCGGAGCGGGCCGCACGCCTGGACGACGTGATGGCCGTGATCTACCTGATCTTCAACGAGGGCTACACGGCCACGGCCGGCGCGGACTGGATGCGCCCCGACCTGGCGGTCGAGGCGACGAGGCTCGCGCGCATGCTGGCCGACCTCGCACCCGACGAGCCCGAGGTGCTCGGACTGCAGGCCCTGCTGGAGCTGCAGGGGTCACGGACCGCCGCCCGGCTCGACGCCGACGGCACGCCGGTCCTGCTGGAGGCACAGGACCGCGGGCGCTGGGACCAGGAGATGATCCGCCGCGGCCTGGCCGCACTGCGGCGGGCGGAGGGGTTCGCCGCCGCCGGGACCCCGGTCGGGACGTACTTCCTGCAGGCCTCGATCGCCGCCCAGCACGCCCGCGCGGAGCGTGCCGAGGACACGGACTGGCGCCGCATCGCGGCCCTGTACGACGTGCTGGCGCAGGCCGCCCCGGGACCGGTCGTCGAGGTGAACCGGGCCGTCGCGTACGGGCGGGCGTTCGGCCCGGACGCGGGCCTGGCCGTGCTGGGGGACCTGGACGCGGAGGACCTCGGCACCTCGCCGCTCGTCCCGAGCGTGCGCGGGGACCTGCTCGAGCGGGCCGGGCTGCACGCGCAGGCAGGGGAGGCGTTCACGGACGCGGCCGCGCGCACCAGGAACGAGGGTGAGCGGGTGGTCCTGCACCGTCGGGCGGAGCTGAACCTGGCGCGATCCCGAGCGCGACGCACTGATCGCTCGTGACGGGTTCAGGCGTCCGCCGAGGCCTCCGTGCCCGCGTTGCGGGGCATCAGCAGCCCTGACAGCAGCAGCGCGAGCGCGACCACCGCCGAGCACGCGAACACCGTGTGGATCGCGGGCGCCAGGACGTCGACCGACAGGTGCTCGAGGTCCAGCGCGCCGCCGCTGGAGGCGTGGCCGGCCACGCGGCTGTTGACGATCGCGCCGAACACCGCCACGCCGACCGCGCTGCCCATCGACCTGGAGAACATGTTGGTGCCGGTGGCGACACCGCGGTGCTCCCAGCCGACGCTGGACTGGGCGACGATGACGCCGGGGCTGGCGACGTACCCGAAGCCGATGCCCATCACGAAGCAGGGCAGGGCCAGCTGCCACAGGGCGCTGTCGGGGCTCACGGGCAGCAGCAACGCCGCCCCGGCGATCACGAACAGCGCTCCCATCAGCACCGTCCTGCGGAAGCCGATGCTGAGGTAGAAGCGCCCGCTCGTCGCGGCGGCGATGGGCCACCCGATCGTCATGGCCGCCAGCGCCAGACCGGCCACGAGGGCACCGTGGCCGAGCACGGCCTGGGCGTAGAGGGGCACGTACGACGTGAGCCCGAGCATCAGCACGCCGACCACCAAGGCTCCCGAGTTCGCCGCGTTGAGCACGCGGCGACGGAAGATCCACAGCGGGAGCACGGGCTCGGGCGTGCGCRACTCCACCGCCACGAAGGCCGCGAGGAGGGCCACCGCGGCGACCAGGATCGCGATGCTCGGGGCCGAGTCCCACTCCCAGCGAACGCCGCCCTCGAGCAGGCCGAGCAGCAGCAGGGAGCCCCCGGACGCCAGCAGCCCCGCGCCCAGGTAGTCGATGGTGTGCTTGCGAGGCTCGACGTTCTCCTCGAAGCGGCGCCACAGCACCCAGCCGGCCGCGATGCCCAGCGGGAGGTTGACGAAGAAGATCCAGCGCCAGGACAGGTAGTCGGCGAAGATGCCGCCCAGCGTCGGCCCGACCACCGAGGCGAGAGCCCAGACGCTGGCGATGTAGCCCTGCACCTTGGCGCGCTCGGCCATGGAGTAGATGTCGCCGACGATCGTCATGCCCATCGGCTGCACGGCGCCTGCCCCCAGGCCCTGCACGAGCCGGAACACGATGAGCGCCGGCATGCTCCACGCGATGCCGCAGAGCAGCGAGCCCAGGACGAAGAGCCCGATGCCGAGGAGCATCACCGGCTTCCGGCCGTACAGGTCGGCGACCTTGCCGTAGATCGGCACCGAGACGGCCTGTGCCAGCAGGTAGATCGAGAACAGCCACGGGAACGACGTGAACCCGCCGAGGTCGGCGACCACCGCGGGGACCGCGGTGGCCAGGATCGTCGCGTCGATGGCGACCAGTCCGATGCTGAGCATGACGGCCAGCAGGATCGGGCCCCGCTCGCTGCGGAGGCCGACGCTGGCTCGGGTGATCTCGGGAGCACTCACGCGTTCCCCAACCGATGGGGGCCCGGACCTGTTCCCGTGCGCGTCCGACCCGGGACAGCCGACTGGACGACCGACCGCTTGGCCCGCGCTCGGATGGGTACGTGCATGGCATGGACCCCCTCAGCACCAGACAGCGCCTCGAACGCTTCGTGAGCGCCCAGGACGAGCACGGCACCTACGACCGAGCCCTCCGCGAGCTCCGCGCGGGCCGCAAGACCAGCCACTGGATGTGGTTCGTCTTCCCGCAGGTGGAGGGACTGGGGCGCAGTGAGACAGCCCGGTTCTATGCCGTGGCAGGGCTGGGAGAGGCCCGCGGCTACCTGGCCCACCCGGTCCTCGGCCCACGCCTGCGGGAGTGCTGCCGGACGGTCCTCGACCTCGAGGGGACGACGGCCGAAGCGATCCTCGGCTCGATCGACGCCGTCAAGCTGCGCTCGTCGATGAGCCTGTTCATGCGCGCCGACCCGGACGAGCCGTTGTTCCAGCAGGTGTTGGAGACGTACTTCGACGGCGAGCCCGACGAGGCGACCGACGAGCTGCTCACCACCACTCAGTGACTCGTGTCGAGGTAGTTCATCATCCGGCTCAGCACGTCGGAGGCCCGCCGCAGGTCCGCCGACGCGGCCGCCGGCTCGTCGCCCAGCACGGCGAGCTCGCCAACCCGCCACCCCGGGCGGTACTCGTCGGCGAGGGTCGCCGCCACTCGGCTGGCGTGACGCACCGCCTGGGGGTCCACCGTCCACACCGCCTCGAAGCGACGCCGGGAGTCCGCCACCCCCTCCTGGCCGGGTCGCTCGACGGCGGCCATGCACGCCGGCAGGTCGGGGGCGTCGCAGATGACGAGCCACTCCCGGTTCAGGGGAGCCTCGCGCGGGAGGGCCACCTCGACCGGCAGGCCGGGGCGTGGGTCGCGCGGAGCGGCGAGGTCGGCGAAGACGACGGCTGTCCGGGCCGTGCGGGCGAGCTCCACCCAGCGGGCGTAGGACGAGCGGAGGAAGGAGTCACGCTGGAAGCCCCCGAAGAGCAGCGGCTCCTCCGCCCGCGAGCAGCACTCGTCCTCGATCGCGCGGCTGATCGCCAGCAGGGTGGTCTTCGACAGCAGCTGGGGGGCCAGCTCGGGGTGCCCACGGCGCAGCTCGGCATGGACCGACCTCGACTGCAGCGACGTGGTCGTGGCGCGGCGTACGGCCGCTTCGAGCGCGAGGCCTGCATCTCGGTGCCGCAGCACCTCGAGCACGGCGGCGACGTCGGAGTCGGCGTACCGGCGGTGTCCTCCGGCGAGTCGGACGGGCTGCGGGAACCCGTAGCGCGACTCCCAGCTGCGCAGCGTCGCGGGCGGCACACCGGTGCGCTCGGCCAGGTGGCCGATGGTCAGGAGGACGTCCCGAGATGTGGCCATGGCGTCCCAATCTCCTCACGTTGCCTAGATTTTCTTGGAAGTGTTGCATAGGTTTGTCTCCTTGCGACACAAGCATGGAGGATCAGTGAGCCCACTCAGCACCGACGAGGCCCTGCAGCGGCTCCTCGAGCAGGGGCGCGCTCGCGCGGAAGCGACCGACCCGGACCACGCCCGCCTCTGGGACGCCCTCACCGCCGCAACCGAGGGCGGCAAGCGCTTCCGCCCGGCCCTGGTGGTCGCGGCCCACGACGCGCTCGGCGGCAGCTCCGCCGACGCCGCGACCCTGACCGGCGCGGCGGTCGAGCTGCTCCACACCGCGCTGGTCATCCACGACGACGTGATCGACGGCGACGACATACGCCGCGGCCGGCCCAACGTGAGCGGCACCTTCCGCGCCCACGCCATCGCGGCCGGGGCCACCCCCGACGAGGCCGACGCCCTGGGCCGCACGGCCGGCATCCTGGCCGGGGACCTCGCGCTCGCCGCCGCGATCCGCGCCGTCGCCACCTGCGGCGCCCCGACCGCGACCACCCACCGGCTCCTGGACCTCTTCGAC
This sequence comes from Nocardioides sp. P4_G4, assembly GCF_056401085.1. NCBI lineage: Bacteria > Bacillati > Actinomycetota > Actinomycetes > Propionibacteriales > Nocardioidaceae > Nocardioides > Nocardioides sp. P4_G4. The sequence goes on along the minus strand of NZ_JBFUKA010000083.1, from coordinate 11,993 downwards.
GCCGCCCTGCACACCACGGCGGCCGGCGAGCTCGCCGACGTACGACTGTCGCTGAGCACCGGCACCGCGTCCCTCCCCGAGAGCCTGGCCATGGAGGAGCAGAAGACCAGCGCCTACTCCTTCGCCCTCCCGCTGCAGGCCGGAGCCGTGCTCGCCGGCGTCGACGACGCGACGGTCGTCCGGCTCGGAGAGGCCGGACGGGACCTGGGCATCGCCTTCCAGCTCGTCGACGACCTCCTCGGCGTCTTCGGCGACCCGGCCCGGACCGGCAAGAGCGCGACCAGCGACCTGCGTGCCGGCAAGCAGACCCCGCTCCTCGCCCACGCCCGCTCCACCGCCGAGTGGGAGCGGATCAGGACCTACGTCGGACGCGACCTCGCCGACGACGAGCTGTCGGAGGTCCGGGGCCTGCTCACGACCTCGGGGTCCCGTCGGTACGTCGAGGAGCTCGCCGCCGCCCACCACGCCGCCGCCCGCGCGGTCGTCGAGGAGCTGGGCATCTCCGCCGACCTGCTCGCCACCGTCAGCACGCGTCCCGCGGCGCTCGCCGACGGCAGCGAGGTCGCCGCATGAGCTCGTTCCTGATCAGCCGGCGACCCGCGACGAGCCTCTACGACTCCGTCTCCGAGGACAGCGCCGCCGCGGTCATCAGAGTCTTCTCCAGCTCGTTCGGGCTGGCGTCGCGACTCCTGGCCGAGCCCGTGCGCACCGAGGTGCGCAACGTCTACGCCCTGGTCCGGGTCGCCGACGAGATCGTCGACAACCCCGACTCCGGCCTCGGCATCGAACCGCGCGCCCAGATGCTGACCTGGCTCCACGACGACGTGCGCCACGCGTTGCAGCACGGCTACAGCGGCAACCTCGTCGTGCACGCCTTCGCCCGCACGGCGATCCGGTGCGGGATCGGCGCCGACATCGTCGACCCGTTCTTCGCCTCGATGGCCATGGACCTCGAGACCCGCGTCCACACCCGCGAGAGCTTCGACCGCTACGTCCACGGGTCCGCGGAGGTGGTCGGCCTCATGTGCCTGCGGGTGTTCCTCGCCGGGGACGGGGCCCTCGACCGGTCCGGCGACTACGACGGGCTGGCACCCGGCGCGCGCCGGCTCGGCGCCGCCTTCCAGAAGCTCAACTTCCTGCGCGACCTCGCCGAGGACCACGACGCCCTGGGCCGCTGCTACTTCCCGGACCTCGAGGTCGACGCCTTCTGCGACGCCGACCGGGACCGGATCCTCGACGACATCGCCTCCGACCTGGATGCCGCCGCCGCCGTCATTCCCGCCCTGCCGGCCAGCAGCCGCCGAGCGGTCCAGCTCGCCCACGCGACCTTCACCGAGCTCGCCACCCGCCTGCGCGCCACCCCGGCCGCCCAGATCCGGCGTACCCGCGTCCGGGTCCCGGACCCGGTCAAGCTGCGGCTCGTGGCCGGCGTGCTCTACGGAGGCCGCCCATGACCTCGCTGCTCCCGGACGGGCTCGCCGACCGCCTTGCCGACCGCCTTCCCGGTCGTTCGGTCGGCCGCTCCGTGGCCGGTGAGGGCTCGCGTCGCGTCGTCGTCATCGGCGGCGGCATCGCCGGCCTCGCCACCGCCGCGCTGCTCGCCTCGCGCGGCCACGACGTCGACCTCCTGGAGAAGAACGACGAGCTCGGCGGTCGTGTCGGCAGCATCGAGCGCGACGGGTTCCGCTTCGACACCGGCGCCTCCTGGTACCTCATGCCCGAGGTCTTCGAGCACTTCTTCTCCCTGCTCGGCACGACCGCGGCCGCGGAGCTCGACCTGACCGTGCTCGACCCGAGCTACCGGGTGTTCTTCGAGGGCCACGACGAGCCGCTCGACATCCGCCCCGACCGGGCCCACAACCGCGCGCTCTTCGAGTCGGTCGAGCCCGGCGCCGGGGAGGCGTTCGACGCCTACCTCAGCTCCGCGGAGGAGACCTACGACATCGCGCTGCGCCGCTTCCTCTACAGCAACTTCGACTCCGGGGCGTCGTTCCTGCGCACCGACGTCGTACGCCGCACGCCCGCGCTGAGCCGGCTGCTCACCCGCTCGCTCGGCACCCACGTCGCCGCGCAGTTCAGCGACAACCGGCTCCGCCAGGTGCTGGGCTACCCCGCGGTGTTCCTCGGCTCGTCGCCGAGCCGGGCGCCGAGCATGTACCACCTGATGAGCCGGCTCGACCTGGGCGACAGCGTCCTCTACCCCCAGGGCGGATTCACCCGGCTCATCGAGGTCATCGCCGCGCTGGCCGAGAAGCACGGCGCGCGGCTGCACACCGGTGCTGCGGTCACCCGGATCCTCACCGGCGACGCCGTCCGCGGCCGTCCCCACGTGACGGGCGTCGAGCACACCACCGCCGGTGGCGAGCGGCGTACCGTCGATGCGGACGTGGTCGTCGGCGCCGCGGACCTGCACCACCTCGAGACCGACCTGCTCCCGCCGACGCTGCAGACGCACCCGCAGCAGGCGTGGAAGCGGCGTTCCCCCGGACCGGGCGCGGTGCTCGCGATGCTGGGCGTCGAGGGGCGTCTCCCGCAGCTCGCGCACCACTCCCTCTTCTTCACCTCCGACTGGGACCAGAACTTCGGCGACATCTTCGGCCGCGAGGCCCGCGTCCCGGACCCCGCGTCGATCTACGTCTGCAAGCCGTCGGAGACCGACCCGACCGTCGCGCCGGAGGGCAGCGAGAACCTCTTCGTCCTCGTCCCGGTCCCGGCCGACGTGTCCATCGGCTCCGGCGGCGACGACGGCGACGGGTCCCCGGCCGTCGAGCGGGCCGTCGACGCGGCCATCGACCAGGTGTCCACCTGGGCCGGCGTCCCCGACCTGCGCGACCGCATCCGGGTGCGCCACACCGTGGGCCCCGAGGACTTCGAGCGCAGCTACAACTCGTGGCGCGGCGGGGCCCTCGGCCTCGAGCACAACCTGCGCCAGAGCGCGTTCCTGCGACCCGGCAACACCTCGTCCAAGGTCGACGGGCTGCTCTACGCCGGGGCCAGTACCGTTCCCGGCGTGGGACTCCCGATGTGCCTGATCAGCGCCGAGCTCGTGCTCAAGCGGATGAGCGGGGACCGGTCGTCGCTTCCGGTGAGTGGATGAGCCTGCCGCACTGGGCGTACGTCGCGATGCTCGCCTTCTGCCTCGTCGGGACCCTGCCGCTGGTCCCCGCCTTCCGGCTGCGGGTGCTGCGTCAGCCGCGCCGACTGGTCCTCACCGTCCTGGCCGCCGGGACGCCGTTCCTCGTGTGGGACCTGCACGCCACCGACGTCGGGCACTGGCACTTCGACGCCGACCAGACGCTGCCGTGGCGGGTGGCCGGTCTGCCCCTGGAGGAGATCGCCTTCTTCGTCGTCATCCCGCTGGTCGCGGTGCTCACCTACGAGGCCGTCCGGGCGGCGCGCCACCGCGACCGTGCCGGCCGGTCGAGCGAGCACGGAGAGGTCCGATGACCTACACCGCGATCGCCGTCGTGGCGGTGCTGGCCGCCCTGCTGCTGGACCGCTGGGTGGCGCGCACCCGGCTGACGACGACGCGCGACTGGTGGGCGGCGTACGCGATCATCGTCTTCTTCCAGCTCCTCACCAACGGCTGGCTCACCGGCCGCGGCATCRTCCGCTACGCCCCGGACGCCATCATCGGCAGCGACCGCGTGGTCTTCGTCGGGGACGGCCGGCTGGTCTTCGCGCCGGTCGAGGACCTGGCGTTCGGCTTCGCCCTCGTGCTGACGAGCTGCGTGGCGTGGGTGTGGCTCGGCCGCCGGAGCGGCGAGGGGACGGCATGAGCGTCACGACCCGGCTGCAGGCGATGCAGCCCACCGACATCGGGGTCCCCGGCCCCAGCTCCCTGGACATGGCGCGCGCCTTCCGCTCGATCCGCGCCGACCCGCTGAGCTTCCTCGTCGACGTCTCCGAGCGGTACGGCGACCTGGTCGCCTTCCCGGTGCCGGGTGCGCCGGCGCTGCTGGTCAACGACCCGGTCGACGTCCGGCACGTGCTGCAGACCGCGGCCCGCAACTGGAGCAAGGAGACCGTGCAGTACGCCGCGCTGGCCCGGGTGACCGGCCCCGGCCTGCTCGCCTCCTCCGAGCCGAACTGGATCGAGCACCGCCGCCTCGCCGCCCCGGCCTTCCACCACCAGCGGCTCGAGGCGGTCGGCGACGAGGTGCGCGCGGCGGCCGGGAGCGCCATCACCGCGCGGCTCGGGTCGGGCTCGTTCGCCAGCGGCGACCTGGTCGACGTCGCGGCACTCACGCACCGCATCGGCCTCGACGCCGTCGGGCGGGCCCTGTTCTCCGCGGACCTGTCCGGTCACGCGCAGGCGCTGCTGGACGCGACGAGCGACGCGGCCGAGCTGGTGGTCCGGCTGGGACGCTCGATCCTGCCGAGGGCCCAGTGGACCCCGACGAGGACCAACCTCCGGCTGCGCTCCACGCGTCGCCGCCTCGACGAGATCAGCGCCGAGATCATCGCCGAGCGCCGCGAGCGTCGTCGGCTCTCGCCCGCCGGCGCGCACGGCGACGACCTCCTCGGGCTGCTGCTGGACAGCGGCCTCACCGACGCCGAGATCCGCGACGAGCTGGTCACCATGGTCATCGCCGGCCACGAGACGGTGGCCGGGGCCCTGGCCTGGACGCTGATGCTGCTGGCCGAGGACCAGCCCGCCCAGGACCGGGTGCGCGCCGAGCTGGCCGCCCACTCCGGTCCGGTGTCGCTGCTCGGCCACCGCGAGACGCTGCCGTGGACGAGGTCGGTCGTCGACGAGGCGCTGCGCCTCTTCCCGCCCGCGTGGGCGCTGTCGCGACGCTCGCTGGGGCCCGACGTCATCGGCGGCCGCGAGGTCCCGGCCGGGACGTTGGCCATCATCAGCCCGTGGCTCATCCACCGCCGGGCCGACCCGTGGACCGACCCGCTCGCCTTCCGGCCCGAGCGCTTCCTCGACGGCGTGGCGCGCGCGGGGTACCTCCCGTTCGGGCAGGGCCCGCGCCTGTGCATCGGGCGCGAGTTCGCGCTGGGCGAGATGGTCCTGGTGCTGAGCGAGCTCCTGCGTGACCACCGTCTCGACGTGCCGCCGGGCTGGACCCGCCCCTCGGCGCAGGCGCAGGTCGCCGTGCACCCGCGCGGCGGGATGCCGCTGGTCGTGACCCGCACCGCCGGCGCTCGGGCATGACCGACGTGCTCCTCGCCGTCGTGCTGCTGGCCGCGGCCCTTTGCGGCGGCTGGCTGCTCGCCGACCTGCGGACGGTCCCGCGCGGGGCGCGGCACGCCGAGCGGTCGGCGTCGGTGTCGGTCGTCATCCCGGCGCGGGACGAGGAGGCCACGCTRCCGGCGCTCCTGTCGTCGCTGCAGCGGCTGGCGTTCCCGGTGGCCGAGGTCGTGGTGGTGGACGACGGCTCCCGGGACGCGACCGCCTCGGTCGCCCGGGCCGCGGGCGCCGCCGTGCTGCCCGCGACTACCCCGCCGCCCGGCTGGACGGGGAAGGCGTGGGCCTGCCACCTCGGGGCCGGCGCCACCCACGGGGAGCTGCTGCTCTTCCTCGACGCCGACGCCGTGCTGGCCCCGGAGTCCCTGGGCGGCCTGCTGGAGATGCACGACCGGCACGGCGGGCTCGTGTCGGTGCAGCCCTTCCACCGCGTCGTGCGGAGGTACGAGCAGCTGTCGTCCTACTTCAACGTGATGGCGCTGATGGCCAGCGGCGCCTTCGCCCGTCGTCCCAGCGGGCGACCGATGGCCTTCGGTCCGTGCCTGCTGACCTCGCGCGCGGACTACGTCGCCGCCGGCGGGCACGAGGCGGTGCGCGGCCAGATCCTCGACGACGTGCAGCTCGCGGCGGCGTACGACCGGGCGGGACTGCCGGTGCGCTGCGCCGTCGGCGGCGCCTCGATCCGGATGCGCAGCTATCCCGGAGGCCTGCGACAGCTCGCCGACGGCTGGACCAAGAACTTCGCGTCCGGCGCCTCGGCCGCCGCGCCCGGACCCACGCTGGCCGCCGTGCTGTGGGTGAGCGCCCACCACGCGGTCGCCGTCGGCGCAGCCCTGGCGCTGGTGGAGGCCGTGACCGGCTGGGGCGCGAACCTGAGGCACGGCGACCCCGCCCTGTGGGCGCTCGCCTGGGTCGGGTTCGCGGCGCAGCTGTGGTGGATCCTGCGCCGGGTCGGCTCGTTCCGCTGGTGGACGTGGGCGCTGTTCCCCGTGTGCCTGCTCGCCTTCGACGTGATCTTCGCGCGGTCGGCCGCCCTCACGGTGGTCCGGCGCTCGGTGCGCTGGCGCGGTCGCGAGGTGGACCTGCGCGGGTCCTCCGAGGAGGTGGTCTGATGCTCCGGCTGCTGATGCCGCAGGTGCTGACCATCGCCGTGGACGTGATCGCGTGGGGGGCCTTCCACGCCGGCACCGGCTACGCCGCCCACCGTCTCGGCGACGACCGGCTGTCGCAGGACGGCTGGCTGCTGCGGCCGCGCGGCTTCGAGGTCGGCGGCCGGTGGTACCGACGCCGGCTGCGGATCCACAGCTGGAAGGACCGGGTCCCGGAGGCCGGCGGGCTGTTCGCGGGAGGGGTCAGCAAGCGCGAGCTGCCGTCGTACGACGCCGAGGGGCTGCAGCTCTTCGTCCGCGAGACCCGCCGGGCCGAGCTGGCCCACTGGTGGGCGATGGCCTGCGGGCCGCTCTTCGTCCTGTGGAACCCGCCGCTCGCGGCCTCCCTGCTCGTCGCGTACGGCGTGGGCGTCAACCTGCCGTTCATCGCGATCCAGCGCTACAACCGGTTCCGGACCCGGGCCATCATCGAGCGGCGGCACCGGTGACCCAGGAGCTCGAGCGCGACCTCGAGTCGGGGTCGGGGGAGTCGCGGCACGGGCCGATCGCCCAGCTCCTCATCGCGTGGTCACCGCTCAGCGTCATCCTGGTGGCGTACGCCGTGGCCGGGTGGATCAGCGCCCCGCTCCAGGAGGGTGACGGCGCCGCCACCAACCGGCTCGGCTTCGGGATCCACGTGTCCGGACCGCCGTCCACCGATGCGGGCTTCTTCGGCGCGGTCCCGTCGGTGTGGCTGCAGGAGCGGCTCGTCGACGGGTCCCCGCACTGGTACGACGCGATCGCCGCCCTCGTCTACGTCACCCACTTCGTCTCGATCCCGATCGTCACGGCCGTGGCCTGGTTCTGGCTGCGGGACCGCTTCGCGGTCTGGCTCTCCGCCGTCCTGGTCTTCACGGTGCTCGGGGTGAGCGGGTACGTCGTCTACCCGGCGGTGCCGCCGTGGCTGGCCTCCGAACAGGGCGACATCGGCACCGTGGACCGCCTCTCCGACGTGGGCTGGCAGTTCCTCCACCTGGACTGGGTGGGCACGCTGACCGCCTCCGGGCAGGAGGGCAGCAACCCCGTGGCGGCCATGCCGTCGCTGCACGCCGGGGCCGCGCTGCTCGTCGTGCTGTTCCTCTGGCCGATCGCGAGCTCGGTGTGGCGGGTGGTGCTGTCCGCGTACGCGCTGGCGATGGCCTTCACGCTCGTCTACACCGGCGAGCACTACGTCCTCGACGTCCTCGCGGGCTGGCTGGTCGCCGTCGCGGCGATCGCCTTCGGGGCCGTGCTGCGACGCCGGCGGAGGGTCCGCGGCCACCCGTGGTCTGGTCCGGTCGTTGACAGCCACGAGGCCCCGACGGACTCTGGAAGAGCCAGGTGAGCAAGGGGGCCTCCGATGGCAGACGGGGACGATGCGGGGAGCGAGGACTATGCCGCCCTGCTCGAGCGGTTGGTGGTCGCTCACGAGGGGTACGCCGAGTCCCAGTCGAAGCCGACGCCCCGGTGGGAACGGTTCCTGACCCCGGCGGCCGTCGCGGTCAGCGCGATCGGTGTCGCGCTCACCATCTGGCAGGTCAACGTGCAGCAGGACACCGCGGCCGACCAGTTCGACCGGACCATGCGCCAGAGCCAGTACTCCGACATCGTGTCCGGGATGGCCAGCTCGTCCGTGGGCGTCCAGGTCAACTCGATCCGGAGCCTCGTCCAGCACGTGCGCGACCCCGCCAACTACGAGGACGACGACCCGGACTCCGACCTGCAGGAGCAGGCCGCCGTCAACGCCGCCCAGACGTTGACGTCCTTCATAGAGGACGAGAGCACCGTCCCCGACCACGAGGGACTCACCGACTACCGCGACCCGCAGCCGGTGGTGGTGGCGCGGGCGCTGGACCAGCTGGTGGAGCTGACCGGGTCGAAGGAGTCCGACCCGGTCGCCGAGGAGGTCGAGTTCCCCCACGTGGCCGTGGACATCAGTCGGGGCAACTTCCACGGGGTGTACGCGCCGGACTTCGCACCGCAGTCCAACTTCCGGGCCGTGGGCGCGGACTTCCGCAACGCGACCGTCACCGGGTGGGACCTCTCGGATGCCCAGTCCCCGGACCTGTCGAGCGCGTTCCTCACGTGCGCCGATCTGCAGGCGTCGGACCTGGGCACGGCCGAGGTCGCGGCGGCAGACTTCACCGGGGCCAACCTCCGGGGCGCCGACCTGTCCGAGGTGCAGGACCTGACCTCGGACCAGCTCACGGGTGCCCTGGTCGGCCCTGAGACCCAGCTGCCCGCCGGCGTGGAGGCGCCGCTCCAGCCCGGCTGGGGAGTCGAGAACGACGGCGACCACTTCAGCGCCTCGCCTGCCTGCCGCTTCCTGGTGGACCGGATGACGAACCTGGTGGCCGGGAGCGGCTACAGCTCCCGCCTTCCCTGCGCCGGACGGTCCCAGTGGCCCATCCTGCTGGAGTCGTCGGAGCGGGCGGCCCTGGACCGGGTGTGCCGACTGCGGTCGCGGCTGCCCGACCGGCAGCCGTCCGGACGCTGAGAGGCGAAGGTCCCGAGGGGGTTGCCACGGGAGTCCCCGCCCCCGACCATGAAGATCGGGAGCTCACCTTCGGGGGAACGGGGATCTGCGCATGCACGCAACGAGGTGGTCCGTCCGCGGGTTGTCCGTCTGGACGCTGGGCGTGTGTCTTGCCCTGGTCGCGGGGCCGGCGGTGGCTGACACGGCGGTGGTCGACGACCCCGTCGGCGACTCGACCCTCGTGGACATCTCCCAGGTGCGGGTCGTCCACCGGGATGCGGTGATCGTGCGCGTCCGATCCGCCCTGCCGCTCACCGCCGGACAGGTCTACTCCTTCTGGATCGATGCCGGCCGCGGTCGCCGGCCGGACTACTACGTCTCCTTCCGCGCCAACTCGGACTTCGACGACTCGCTGGGGCTGGTGCGGTCCTTCGGTCATCGCCCGACCCGGTTCGTCCGGTGCCCACGCATGCGTGCGCGCGCGGACATGTTCTCCGGCCAGCCGGTGTCGCTGCGGATCCCGCGCCGCTGCCTCGACGACCCCAGGCGGGTGCGGGTCGCCGTGCAGTTCGAGGACGAGGGCACGGGCACCGTGGACCGGGCCCCGGACGGCCGCACCTTCGGGCCGTGGGTCAGGCGATAGCCGGCGCCGGGAAGGATCGGACGACGCAGGTGGTTGGGGCAGCCATGCGCATCTTCTTCACCGGAGGCAGTGGCAAGGCCGGCAAGCACGTCGCGCCCTACCTCGCCGCCCAGGGCCACCACGTCACCAACGCCGACCTCGTCCCGCTGCGGCACCCGGACGTCGCCGACCTGCGGGTCGACCTCACCGATGCGGGGGAGACGTACTCGGCCCTGGCCGGGCTCGCGACCTTCGACGAGCTCGAGCTGGCGGAGAAGCCGACGTACGACGCGGTGGTGCACTTCGCGGCGGTGCCGGCGATCCTGCTCGCGTCCGACGCGAGGACCTACGCCACCAACGTCCTCAGCACCTACAACGTGCTCGAGGCCGCGACCCGTCTGGGCGTCCGCAAGGTGATCTTCGCGTCCTCGGAGACGACGTACGGGATCTGCTTCGCGCAGGGCGAGCGACGCCCGCTCTACGTGCCGGTCGACGAGGAGCACCCGACGGTCCCGGAGGACTCGTACGCGATGTCGAAGGTCGCCGGAGAGGTGACCGCACGGTCCTTCCAGGCCCGCACCGGCGCCGACATCTACGGCCTGCGGATCAACAACGTCATCGAGCCGCACGAGTACGCCGAGATGTTCCCGCCGTTCCTCGAGGACCCGTCGCTGCGGCGCCGCAACGTCTTCGCCTACATCGACACGCGTGACCTGGGCCAGATGGTGCAGCGCTGCCTGGAGGTCGACGGGCTGGGCTACGAGGTCTTCAACGTCGCCAACGCCGACATGTCGGTGGCGGCGACGACCCAGGAGGTCCGCGAGCGCTTCTACGACGGCGTGGAGGTGCGTCGGGAGATGGGGCGCGACGAGACGTTCTACGCCATCGACAAGGCGCGCGACCTCCTCGGCTACGAGCCGCAGCACTCCTGGCGCGACGTCCTGGCGGACCCGCGCAGCGCCTGACGACTCAGATCGGCGAGTGGACGAACGGCAGGAACGTGTTGACCAGGTCGAGCTGGTCGTCGAGCCAGCCGATCAGGCTGAGGGTGTTGCTGATCGAGGCGGGCGGGTCGCTGAGCAGGCTGTCGGCCCGCAGCAGCCGTTCGAAGTCGACGTGCATCGGACCGGAGCGGGACTGTCCCTGCCGATCGGCGAACTCGACGCCGGCCAGCCCCATCACCGAGATGACCTCCTGGGCGAGGATGCCGTAGGCGGCGGTGGTCGGGTGCACGCCGTCGAGGGAGAACAGCCCGCCGTCGGTGCGCCCACCGGGGCCCGACCGGAAGAACCGGGTGTTGGGCACCGGGTCCAGCGCCTTCAGCGCGCGTGGCAGCTCGTAGGGGGTCCACCAGGTCGGCCGCGCCCACGGGCTGTCGATGTAGCGCCGGGTCGCGAGCCGGTCGAGGATCGAGGCCATGTCGAACAGGTACCAGTCGAGGCCGTCGCGGCGGGCCGCGGCGACGGACCGGATCATCGTCTCGTTGTAGGCGTCGATGGCGGAGTCGATCGCGCGCGCCTCGTCCTCGGTGATGTGCGGATCCCGCTTCGGGTCGAAGTCCTCGTCGGTGATCCACGGCCTCGTGTAGTACGGGAAGTAGCGGGAGTCCGGCCGGACCTTCCGTGAGGTCCCCCGCGCGATCGGCGCGATGGTGACCGACGGGATCGTCGCGATGATGGTGTGCTGGGCGGCGACCCCGCGGAGCTTGGCCTCGAGCAGGTCCCAGTCGGCCTCGAACGCGCTGGGACGCCACAGGTTGCAGCCGACGCGGGCCGCCAGGCGCTGGTCGGCCGACAGGTCGTCGTACCCCTCCGGTGTCCACGCGGGCTCCAGCGAGACGACCGATCCGAGGGCGTTGTTGGAGCCCAGGACGACCACCAGCGTCTCGATGCCCTGACTTGGTCCGCTCATGTCGGTCACGGCCTCCAGCACCGTGCGGCCGCGGTTGCCCTTGCGGGCGCGCTGCAGCACCGGCCAGGCGGCACGGTCCTGGTGGTGCTCGACCAGCTGCGCCAGCGGGTCGTTCTTGGTCGGGCGGGCCAAGCGAGCGGCCACCTTGGTCGAGGTGAGGAGCTGGGGGTCGAGGAGGTCCCATCCGTAGACGGCCGTGTTGTGGAACGGTGGCCCGCTGGGCGGAGTCCTCGCCCCGTCGCCGCGCTCCCAGTAGTCCTCGATCCGGTCCATGTAGGACCGCAGCCACAGGGCCGCCGTCACGATCTCCCAGAAGTCGAGGCGGGCGCCGAAGCGCTTCTCGAACGACCGCGCCAGCCGCTCCAGGTCCAGCGGCAGTCCGCCCGGACCGGTCGGCCACTCGTACGTCGGGAAGGTGAACTGCTCGGCGGTCAGGCCCAGCTCGTACGCCGTGATCGCCGGCCATGACAGGTCCGTGCGATGGATGGCTGCGCTCATGAACCCCTGCGTCAGGGAGTCCCCGATGGTGACCAGGCGGTGCTTGGCCGCGACGGCCGCGCCGCGCGGCACCTCGACCCCGAGCGTCGGGTCGGTCACCGGCTCTCGTGGCGTCGTGCGGATCTCGACCTCGTCGGGTGTCGCCCGTGAGCTCGCCATGAC